>JAEKFU010000037.1 GCA_016522385.1 Pseudomonadota bacterium | reverse complement strand
AGCAACACGATGGCGCGTATAAAGGCCTTGAACGGGAAATGGTTGTTGAGAACGATGGCAAGCCACAAGCCGAGGCCGAATTTGATAATGCTGGCGACCACTGTGTAGAGGAACGTGTTGAAGACCGACAGCCAGAACACGTTGTCCTTGAACAGCCATTCGAAGTTTTCAAAGCCAACAAAGATACCAGGCCGCCCGACCTTGACGTCCGTCAGCCCTAGCCACACGCCAAGACCCAGTGGATAGGTCAGGAAGATCAGCAGAATGGCGCCTGCCGGCAGCATGAACAAGAGCCCCATCAGGTTGCGGTTGTTCATCAGCCGGGTAGCGAGTGATGTCTCCTTGGTCTGCAAAGCTTTGCCTTCATATTCTCAAGCGAATTGAGCCCGGCCAGGCCGGAGGGATTTGGGTTAGCCGGGCTCAGGTCTTGGATCAGATCCGATAATAGCGCTCGGCCCGCTTGTGGGCATCCGCTGCAGCTTCGGCCGGCGTCTTGGAGCCCAGCGCGGCTTCTGCAACCATGTTGACCACCACGAAGTCAGCAAACACGCTGGCCGCCGCATAACCGAGAGTGCCGGCGTTAGCGAACGACTTGGAGCGGTGCACCGTATCCTTGAACACCGCGCGCTTGGGATCGGCGGTCCACACCGGATTGTCATCGTAGGCTTTCAGGGTGTGAGACAGATAACCGACCGAGGCTTCCAGGAACTTGTCATATTGACCGGCATCCATAAGCCAGGCCAGCAACGCTTTGCAGGCATTTGGGTACTTGGTGTGCTTGTAGACGGTCATCGGGAAGTTGACGTGGAATTCCTGAACCGGCTGGCCTGGCACGGTCGGCCAGTAGGCATGGTCCATGTCCTCGGCGATCTCCTTCATGTTCTCGCGCACTGCGGCGGCATAGATCGAAATGCCGTTATTGGTGACGCTGCAAGCGCCCTGCAGGAACGCCTTGTTGTTGTGGCCATCCAGCCACGAGGCAACGCCGGGGATGAATGTCTTGCCGAGCTTGGCGACATACTCCAGACCGGCGACTGTCTCCGGACTGTTGAGTACCAGCTTGTCGTTCTCGTCAACCAGCTTGCCACCGTGTGACCATAGCACCCAATGGGCCCAACAATTGCCGTCGCCGCTGGCATTGCCGAGGGCGAAGCCTCCTGGCGTGCCGGCCTTATTCAATTCGCTCATTAAGCGCAGGAAGTCGTCGGTATTGTCTGGGAATTTGTCGAAGCCGACCTTCTTGATCTGCGAGATGCGATAATTGAGGAAATTGCCGCTAAATGTGTAGGGCAGGCTGATCCACTGGCCTTTCCGTTTGGAATATTCTTCAGCGATTGGATACCAGCCGCCGTGCTTGGCGCCGAGATGATCGGCGACATCGGTAAGATCGAGCATGGCATCGGGATAAAGATGCGGATCCGCGTGAATGGTCCAAATGATATCCGGCCCGGAGCCGATATTGGCGGCAACGGCAGCCTTTGGCCGCAGGTCCTCGAAGCCTTCACTGTCAAGGCGGATCTTGACGCCGGTTGCCTTTGAGAATGCGTCCAGCAGCGCCATGGTCGCTTCGCCTTCTGAAGCCACGAAACGCTTCCACCGTAGCATGCGGATTGCGGCGCCTTCCTCAGGCTTCCAAGGAGACTCTGCTGCAAACGCCTCGGCTGCGGCCAGCAGAGCTGGTGTGGCCGCTGCCGCTGCGGCTGCGGCGCCGGTGGTCTTGATTGCTTCGCGTCTGGTGAGTTTTCTCATCGGTTTCCTCCTTTGTGATTCAATCTTTTGTTTGCTCAAGTGTGCAGGAGACTTTGGCAGTCCTTCTTGGTGTGGCTGGCCCCATTTTGAGTTGTAATCCTTCCTGAATTGCCGTTTGCGCTACCCCTTGTCAGCGAATGCGCCGGCCGCTGCCATTGTCAAACAACAAAGCCTTGGTGCTGTCGGGCACAAGGGAAACGGTCTGACCGGGTTGAAGGTCATGTCGCTCCGTGAAGAGCACCTGGACGTCCTGGCCTTCAATCCGGCAGATCACCAGCGTCTCAGCACCAGTCGGCTCGACCACCGCGACATCTGCCTGAATGGCGCCCTTGGTGCCATTGCTTGCCAGCGAGAAGTATTCTGGCCGCAATCCGTACAGGACGCTCGTGCCCTTATCGGCGCCCAGACCGTTGGCCAGGGGAAGCACCTTGCCGTCACTTGTTTTGACGCTGACCTTGCCGTTTTTGACATCTATCGTGCCCATCAGCATGTTCATGGCGGGTGATCCGATAAACGTGGCAACGAACTGGTTATCCGGGTTGTCGTAGAGCTCAAGCGGTGCGCCGGTCTGTTCGACGACGCCGTCGCGCATGACGACGATCTGATCGGCCATGGTCATCGCTTCGATCTGGTCGTGGGTGACATAGATCGATGTGCTGTTCAAACGCTGGTGTAGTTCCTTGATCTCGGTGCGCATCTGGACCCTGAGTTTGGCATCGAGATTGGAGAGCGGTTCATCGAACAAAAACACCTGCGGATCACGCACAATGGCGCGACCCATGGCGACGCGCTGGCGTTGGCCACCGGACAGTTGCCGCGGATAGCGATCGAGAAGTTCGCCGAGATTGAGTATTGTAGCGGCGGTTCTGACCTTGTCCTCGATGGCTTTAGGATCGGTCTTGGCCAGTTTCAGGCTGAAGCCCATATTGTCGAAGACCGTCATATGCGGATAGAGCGCATAATTTTGGAACACCATGGCGATGTCGCGTTGTTTCGGCGGCATTCGGTTAACCACCCGATTGCCAATGGAGATGTCACCGCTGGTGACTTCCTCCAGCCCGGCGATCATCCGCAATAAGGTTGACTTGCCGCAGCCGGACGGTCCGACCAGGACGGTAAAGGACTCATCAGGGATATCGATGCTGACCCCGTGCAGAACCTCGGTGGAGCCAAAGGACTTGCGGACATCGTCGATCGTCACGGATGCCATTGCAGCCAATTCCTCCCTGTTTGCCCGCCGTTATTGCTATTGTGTGTTCAAATCATGCTTCAAGCGCAATTTGCGGGTTCAATTTGCCGATTAAATCGATTTAGATGGGTCTTCGCAAGGGGAAAACACAATGAAACCTGAAATTCTGCAAATCGGACCTATGTTGGCCCATGTCGAGCAGGTCTTGGCGGAATCCTACATCGTGCATCGCTACTGGCAGGCGGATGATCACGCGGCTTTGCTGACTGAAGCGGGGCCGCGCATACGCGGGGTTGCAACCGATGGCCATGCCGGTCTCGCGCTCGACATCATGGACGCGTTGCCGGTGCTTGAGATTGTTTCAAGTTACGGAGTTGGCTATGACGCAATCGATATTCCCGCCTGCGCGGCGCGCGGTATCCATGTATCGAACACACCGGATGTGCTGAACGACGCGGTTGCCGAACTTACCGCCGGAATGATGATCGCCCTCTGCCGGCACATTCCGCAGGCCGATGCCTATGTCCGTCAGGGCAGATGGGTAGATGGGGGCTATCGGCTGATGAGCGAACTGAACGGGGCGCGGGCAGGCATCTTCGGGCTCGGCCGCATCGGCAAGGAGATTGCACGGCGGCTTTCGGCCTTCAGGATGCAGGTCGCCTATCATGGGCGGCACGAACAGCCAGACCAGCCGTATGAGTATTTCGCCGATCTGACGGAGATGGCACGCGCCGTCGACTGGCTCGTCGTTATCGCGCCGGCCTCGCCGGAGACCGCCGGCATAATCTCACGCGACGTGCTGGTGGCGCTGGGCCCGCAAGGGTGCCTGGTCAATGTCGCGCGCGGCTCGCTGGTCGATGAGCACGCGCTTGTCGAGCTGCTCGGCGCAGGCGAGCTTGGCGGCGCGGCGCTCGATGTGTTTGCCGATGAGCCAAACGTGCCGGTCGAGCTCCTGGTCATGGAAAATGTGGTCCTGTCGCCACACCAAGGTTCGGCGACCGAGAAAACCCGCCGGGCAATGGGTGACCTGGTGCTCGACAATCTCAAGGCGCATTTTGCCGGTAAGCCTTTGCTGACGCCGGTTTGTTAACGTGCGTTAGAAATGCCTGAAAAGGACAAGTGACGGTTCTTCGAGACGCTTACTCGTTGAGGGACCAGTCGTATTTAGTGTGCGAGATGCGGCCGATCTTGCTCAAGGTTGCGGCGCGTTCCGGAGTGGCATAGGCCTTGAGATGTTTGATGATGCCAGCTTCGGAGTTGCCGAAGTCGTAGGCAAACCAGGAATAGATCTTGGAGACGGTAACCTCATCGTCCTTAATCGTTAAACCTCGCGGATCGTTGACAAAATCGCGCGCGGCCTTGTCGAGCTGCTTGTCGATTTCTTTTGCCGTATACGCTTCAGGCGCGAGGTTGGGGCAGCCCACCGACGCGCAGTTGACTGCGTAGTGAATGCGCGGGTCCTTCCAGATCGGTCGCAGAATTTCATGCTCGATATTGTCGAGGCTCACCTTGTTGCCTTCGATGGTGATGAGTTCTCTGCCCCAGGGACCGTCGGCCAGCACGCCGGAGATGTCGATGTCCCGGATCGATTTCACCGGATAATGGTCTAGCACGACATCGATGGTGAGCGCGTTGTACAGATTGATCCAGTAGGCCAGCTGGACCTTGCGAGAGCGATCGGTGATCCTGATGTCGCCGAGCTTTGCAATGTAGGTCTTCAATGTCCTGTGGTCTTTGGCAGAGACCTTAGCGTAGGCAAACCGGGCCAAGCCGTCGTCACCGCGACGTAAGTAGGTTTTCAGGATCCCGTTCCAGGCCGAGTGATCGATCGGCTTGGTGTTTCCAGGGTTATGAATCTCCCAACCTTCCCATAATTCCGGCTCGGACGAAGACCAGCCGCTCAGGAAACCGCTGGTTGCTGTAAGCACGGCGATCAGGGCGGCGATACGCGGCAGTTTCGAAATTGGTTTGCAGGTGTACATAACACGCAGCTCCTGAAGCGACAGGCGGCTAGCCGTCTAACGTTGGACGATGGGATGCCGCCAGCACACGAGGATTGCAAAGCAAAAGCCGCTAACGAAGCTTGACATTCAGGTGATTGAAGGGGGGCGAGTCTCACGTGCTTCAGCACTTCATTGTGATCCAATGGCCCTATCCCGGTGATCGAATTACCGACATTATCAATGCGAGTCATTCATCAACCAAACCGGGGAATACCATGGTCACGAAAGCAGATTTCATACGGGCGGTTGCCATTTCTTGCATTGCCGCACTGGGCGCATTGTCCATCGGTGCAACACCGGCAACGGCAAAAGTGCAGCCACAGGTCAAGAGCGTCACACCTCATCCGGGTATCGCACCACCCATTGTGTCTTACAGCGGCCCTGTCAAGCTGACAGACCGCAATGATGACGAGAAGAAAAAGAAAAAGCGGCGGCGGCGCGGTAGCTTCTCTGGCGCCTGACGATCGCGAAGGCGAGCTGCCGGCCTGCCGATAACCACCATGTCCAACGAGCCCAACGCCTGCCCAGCCCGTGCCAATTGGCCGGGCTGGGTGCTATTGGGCACTGCCTTGCTGTGCGCATCGCTGGCCTTGCGCTGGTCGAGCGGTCAATTCGGACATGATGTCGAGTTGCCGAATATGCCGATCCTTGCCCTGGTCGCCGGGTACTGCGCGGCCGGGACCCTTGTATTCGTGTGCCTGCCGCTTCTCATCCGTTCAACCACGCCGAGTGCTGGCCGGTCACTGGTCGTCTTTGTCTTGATTGCCGGGCTGGCGATGCGGCTCGTTCAACTGGGCGCTGAGCCGGTGCTTGAAGATGACTACAACCGTTATCTGTGGGACGGTGCGGTAACGTCCTCGGGCGTCAATCCATATTCAATTTCGCCCGAAGGACTCGTCGGGTCCGCGTCGGGGGACCAGAGGCTGCTCGATGTGAAGAAGCAGGCAGGTGTGGTGTACGACCGGATCAACTATCCGGAAT
>JAEKFU010000499.1 GCA_016522385.1 Pseudomonadota bacterium | reverse complement strand
TGACCACTGCGATGATCGAGACAAATGGCAACCTGGGCGGATTCTTCGCCACGTCATTGGCCGCCGCTCAGCTTGTAGAAGAGGCCCACCGGATGATGGCGGCATTTTACAATGCCCGCTCACCAAGGGAGGTCATCTTCGGTCAGTCGATGACGGCGCTGACGCTGCACATGTCGCGCTGTCTCGCCAGACGGTTCAAGGCGGAAGATGAGATTGTTCTGTCGCGCATGGACCACGACGGCAACGTTGCGCCATGGCTACTTATGGCAGCAGACATCGGGATGAGGGTGCAGTGGATGGATTTTGATCCCGAAACGTTCGAATTTGCCGACAACGCCCTCGACGAAGTGTTGAGTGAGAAAACCAGGCTAGTAGCCGTCGGGGCGGCGTCGAATTGCACCGGTACAATCAACGACATTGTCGGACTATGTGCAAAGGCCCGGGAAGCCGGCGCACTCAGTTACGTCGACGCCGTTCAGTTCTCGCCGCACTGCCCGACTGATGTCCAGGCAATTGGTTGTGACTTCCTGGTGTCTTCGTCCTACAAGTTCTTTGGACCGCATCAGGGCATCCTGTGGGGCCGCGAAGACCTGCTGGAGGATGTCTTTGCCTATCAAGTGCGTCCGGCGCAAGAGACGCTTCCAGATAAGTTTGAGCTGGGTTCAGCGCCGCGTGAAAGCCTGGCGGGCGTCCTTGGCGCCGTCGAGTATATTGCGTCGCTTGGTGACCCATCGGGTAATCAGCGCGCCAGGATCGTCTCAGGGATGCAGCGGCTGGATGAGTGGGAAAAACAGCTGACAGGTCGTCTTATTGACGGGCTGCAAACCATCAATGGCGTAAAGATCCATGGGATCACTTCGTCCAATTCCTTGCACCGGCGCGTACCGACGGTCTCCATCACCCATCAGGATCACCGCCCGGAAGCCATGGCCAAGGAGTTGGCCGCGAAAAACATTTTCGTGTGGTCGGGGCACAATTATGCGGTCGAGCCAGTCAGCCGGTTGGGGCTGATGGAGAAGGGCGGCGTTCTGCGCATCGGCCTTGCGCACTATAATACACCAGTAGAGGTCGATAGGTGCCTCGCGGCGATCGACCTACTTTAGCCGCGACGGCGGCGCGAGCGACGACCACCACCCGCAGCTGCTGCGACAGTAACGTCATGACCGTGCGCCAGCGCCGAAACCGCGCCGAGGCGCGCCTCGATTTCCTCAACGCTCGGACGAGGGCCACCAGTGTAACTGCGCAGGCTGTCGTGCATGGCCTTGAGGTGCTCAAAACCGGTGCCGCAACAACCACCAATAATCTTGGCACCAGCATCGCGGGCCAGACAGGCATAGTCCGCCATCAGTTGTGGCGTGCCGGAGTAATGAATGTGACCATCGACATATTCCGGGATGCCGCAATTGCCCTTAGCAACCACAACGGCATCGGGCCGGACCTCGGTAATGCCAAGAACCGTGGCCACCAGTTCGGCAGCGCCGGTGCCACAATTGGCGCCAATGGCCACCGGTTGGTTTGGTAATGATGCCGACAATTGAGCGAAGCCGGCCGGCGTAATGCCCATCATCGTGCGTCCGTTGGTGTCAAAGCTCATGGTTGTGACGATCGGCAACCCGGCAGCGCTTGCGCCTTCCACGGCCGCCCGCAATTCCTCTTCGGACGAGATGGTCTCGATCCACAAGATGTCTGCACCGCCATCCTTGAGCGCCAGTGCCTGTTCGCGAAACGCCGCCACACCGTCTTCGTGCGACAGAGTTCCCACGGGCGCGAAAATCTCGCCTGTCGGGCCCATCGATCCAGCAACGATGACAGGGCGTGCGGCGTTATCGGCACATTTGCGGGCAATCCCAGCAGCCAGTGCATTCAATTCATGGACGCGGTTTTCGGCACCGTGCAACTTGAGGCGATAGGTGCTGCCGCCAAATGAATTCGTCAGAATGATGTCGGCACCGGCTTTGATAAAGCCCTCATGCAGTGCGACCACCAATTCGGGGTTGTCGATGTTCCATAACTCAGGTGCATCGCCCGACATCAGGCCCATGGCAAAGAAACTAGTGCCGGTCGCGCCGTCAGCCAGCAACCAGTCCCGCCCGGCCAGGAGCTCGTCGAAAGTCGCACGCGCCATCATTGCCTCCGTTCACAGCTCTTTGCACAGTTTAAAGTTTATCATAACATATAAAGAATAGTTTATATAAGGAATTTTTTATGTGGGTTTAGAATTTCTCTTTCACACTGACCAAGCTCGGTGTTCGGGGGCATCCAGCGTGATAACGCGTGACCCTGGATTCCGGCGCTCACAAGAACGGCGCTGATCGCCACGGCGTTCAAGCGGCCGGCTTGCCGTAGTACAGATTGACCACATGCTCGGCTTCGGCAAAGAACAGCCAACGTTCAGTAACAGCACCAATGGCAGCCCACAGAACCGCGAGGATGGCTGCAGCAGTCGCGAGTGCTGACGGCAAGACCAAGGTTAGCAAACAGAAGAGCAATCCGCCGGTTAGGCTGAGGACGACAATCCGACGCAGCTTCTCGGCATGCTTGCGACCGATCCGGTAGCCCATTTCCTGCATCAGGTAGTTTTGTGCCGTGTGTGGCAATTCCAGCTGGCGCACAGCCCCCAGATGACCAATACCGGTGGCCTGTTCAATCGTGTAAGAGGGCTTGGTAGAATCTATGCTTCTCCAGTAGACCAGTTTCAATACCAGTGCTGAGGCAAGGCCGGCTGCGGAAAAGATTACCTGTATCAGCTGGCCGCGAGCAAACACATGCGCGAGCGCCAGAAGGAGGGTCGCGCCCGTCGCCAGCGCGAAGACCAGATAGACCGGCACCACAAGTGGATGGCGCCACTGACGAATTGTCGGCAGCGAGGCATAAATCATGCCGGTGCAGTAAACTGTCGCAGCACACATGACCGCAGACAGAATACCCCATAGCGCAACGGCCTGATTGGAAAAGGTCCAGGAGTAGGCGAAAAGCAGAGCTGGAACGAACGTCGCGACCGCAACGATACCTTCGCGTGACAGCCAGGATGAGCGCCATTGGGAAAAGGCGCGCCAGGCGCGTTCGGGGTGGCCGAGATGAAACGTCGAGGACAGCAGCCCAACTGAAATAAGGCCAAGAGCGACAACAAGCGTCGTAATGGCAAACTCGATGCTGGACGCCGCACCATGTGTGGCGCCCGCCAAACCGATGAGGGCGAGCAAACCATAGCCAGCACCGGATGAGGTTGTGAACAGAATTACAGAATAAGCTGGATGCATCTATCAGACCACCGTCAACCGGACAATTTGTCATCGACCCAGCGGAAGAAGCGTTCGGCAAGCGAACCAGTGCGACCGCTGGTCGCCCGCGGAGTCAGTGAGGCGACAGCCGGGTGCGTACCCGCCTTGTCACGGCGCGCCCGTGGTGGCAGATACTTGTTGACCGGCTTATAGTTCATCTCCGGCAGCAGATCATAGCCTTCACGCTGCTTCACCAATTTTGCAATGTCGCTGGTTTCATCTCCGAGGTCACCGAAGTGGCGAGCACCGGTCGGGCATGCCCTGACACAGGCTGGCACGCGGTCTTCCGCTTCAAAATGTTCATTGTAAATGCGGTCGACGCACAGCGTGCACTTTTTCATCACACCGTGATTGTGGTCGTATTCACGTGCGCCATAAGGACAGGCCCATGAACACAGCTTGCAGCCGATGCAGGTGTCAGGGTTGACCAAAACGATGCCATCTTCCGCGCGTTTGTAGGAGGCACCGGTCGGGCACACCGTCACGCAGGCCGGCTGCTCGCAATGCAAGCACGAGCGTGGAAAATGTACCACTTGGGCATCTACACCCTCTCCTGCCTCGTAGGCGTGAACGCGATTGAGCCACGGCCCCATGGGGTTGGCACCGTAAGGATCGTCATCGATCAAAGGCGCGGAATAACCCTGGGTATTCCACTCCTTGCAGGAAACCGCGCAGGCTTGGCAACCGACACAGATGTCAAGGTCGATGACCAGACCGAGCTTCTTTTGTCCGACCGCTGAGGTATCAGGCAGTGCCGTCATCATGGCTTCCTGTCGCCGGTAAATTTCAAAAGAGGCGGCCGTGCCCTAATGCCGGAGGGCTTCTTCAAGGTCTTGAACTGCGGCTCGCACAGGGCAGCGGTATCGGGTTCTGCCTTCTCTATTCTGACCCGCAAATCGTACCAGGCGGCCTGGCCCGTGACTGGGTCGGAGTTGGAATAGCGATAGCCGCCATCGCGCTGCGGTAGCAGGTCGGAAATCACATGATTGAGCAGAAAGCCCTTTCTAGATTCCGGCGCATCATTTGCAAGGTTCCAAGAGCCGGAACGCTTACCAATGGCGTTCCAGGTCCAAACGGTGTCCCGATTGACGCCATCCATCAATTTCAGCTGCACTTTGATGCGACCGTGATGGGAACTCACATACACCCAGTCGCCGTCCGCCAAACCCAGTTCGCGGCCCTTGTCATGCGACATGTAAAGCCAGTTACGGTTAAAGATCTGGCGCAGCCATGCATTTTGCGTGCCCCACGAATGGTACATTGCCATTGGCCGCTGGGTTATCGCGTGGATTGGATACTCGTCGCCATCGACGATCGATTCTTCGAGCGGTGTGTGCCACAAAGGCAACGGGTCAAAAAACGTCTCCACCCGATCGGAGTGCACGGCCGGCACGGTGATCTCACCATGGCCCTGCGCGGCCAGGCGAAACTGCTGCATCGGTTCCAGATAAAGCTGGAAGATCACCGGATTCGACGATAGCCGGAAACCCATTTCGACCGACCAGTTGAGCGCCTCGATGTTGGCATGGCGCATGTAGCGTTTATTGAGCGGTAACTCTTGATGCCAGAAGCCGCCGTTCTCAATATATTTCTCCAACTGGCGGGGATTGGGCTCGCCGGAGCCAAACCGATCACCGGTCTTGCCGCGCCAGCCGGCGAGTGGGCCGATACCTGGTTTGCGCTGGTGATTGACCATGTAGTCCGGATAGCCGCCGGGATATTTTGCTGTGCCGTCTTCGTTGACAAAGCCCGTCAGGCCCAACCGTGCGCCCAGGTCAATGAGAACGTCCTGGAATGGGCGCACGTCGCGGTCCGGCTTGATCACAGGATGGCGAATTGAGTCCGCCGGACCATTCGGCTCCGATATCGGACGGTCAAGCAGTGAAATGCAGTCCCAGCGTTCCAAATACGTCGTATCGGGCAGGATGAGATCGGCGTAGGGCACCGTTTCTGACAGGTAGGCATCTGAATAGATGAACTTCGGGATAGCATACTCGCCGGTGTCGGGGTTCTTAGCAGTCAGCTGGCGGATGGTGTCAGGCGGGTTCATTGCCGAGTTCCAACCCATGTTCGCCATGTAAAGGAACAGCACTTCGATCGGATACGGATCGGCCGTGGCGGCATTGTTGATAACCGTGTGCATCAGACCATGGGCGGCAAAGGGCGCATCCCAGCTGAAGGCCTTGTCAATTCGCTGTGGTGAGCCGTCATCATTGAGCAACAGATCAGCCGGTTTCATCGGGAAACCAAGATGTGGGCCCCCGAGTGGCTCGGCACGCATGTCGCCGGCGCGCTTACCGGCCGGCCTCAGCCATGGTGGTGTCTGTTTGGGATACGGCGCCTTGTAACGGAAGCCGCCGGGGCAATCGATGCTGCCAAGCAGGATTTGCAGAATGTGGATCATGCGGCAGGTGTGGAAGCCGTTGGAATGGGCCGAGATGCCGCGCATGGCATGCATCGAGACCGGGCGGCCGATCAGCTTGTCGTGTTTGCGGCCGGCCCAATCAGTCCATTCGACATCCAGGGTCACCTCTTCCTGAAATGCCGTGTGGGCAAGTTCGGCCGCGATGCGCTTGATGGTATCGGCGCCTATACCGGTTCTTTCGGCAACAGAGCCAGGCGAATAGCTCTCATCGAGGAACCGCTGTGCAAGCAACTCAAACACGGGTACAGCCTTGCGGCCACCTGGCAGCCCAAATTTGCCGGATAGAGCCGGCACGTAGCCGATCGAGAGGGCATTCACCGCCTTGGCATTGTTCTTGTCCCAAACGAGAGGATTACCTTTGGCGTCGCGGGCGAAGATGCCATGATCCTCGCCGCCCTCGTTCTGGATAACAAGCCACGGCGCGTTGGTGTAACGCAATAGATAATCGAGATCGATTTCACCAGCCTTCATGAGTTCGTGGATCAACGCGGCGACGAACAGGCCATCGGTGCCTGGGCGAATGCCAACCCATTCATCGGCAATGGCGGAGTATCCGGTCCGTACCGGATTGACGGAAACGAACTTAGCGCCGCGCGTTTTGAGGCGACCAAGGGCCGTCTTCATCGGGTTGGAACCGTGCTCTTCGGCGACCCCGAACAGCATAAAATATCTGGTGTATTCCCAGTCCGGCTCACCGAATTCCCAAAAAGCGCCGCCGATAGTGTAGAGACCGGCGGCAGCCATGTTTACCGAACAGAATCCGCCATGGGCTGCATAGTTCGGAGTGCCGTACTGGATTGCCCACCAACCGGTTAGGGACTGGCTTTGGTCGCGTCCTGTGAAGAAGGCCAGTTTGCGCGGGTCGGTGTTGCGCACCTCGGAAAGCCACATTGTGGCGGTCCGCAAAGCTTCTTCCCATTCTATCTCGCGGAACTCCCCTGATCCGCGCTCACCGACCCGGATCAGCGGCTTGTTCAGCTTGGCCGGCGAATATTGTTGCATGATGCCGGCCGAACCCTTGGCGCACAGCACACCCTTGTTGATCGGATGGTCCCGATTGCCTTCAATATATCTGACCGTGCCGTCTTTAAGGTAAACTTTGATCCCACAGCGACATGCACACATGTAGCAGGTAGTTGACTTGACTTCGTCCCAGTTCTTTTTCGACAATTCGATTTTGGGTTCTGACACTTTTGTATTCCAATGCGCCATCGTGTCCAAAAAAAAAAAGCAGACCCAACCTGGGCAGAGCAGCGACACAGAGAACAGTTGTAAGCGCTTACATCTACTTATTTGAATGTGCAATGACGCGCGTTGCCACAGGGATACCCTAGGCGTGACCCGCGAGCTAAACGTAGTGAGCCGAAAAAGCTTGGCCGCTGTCAGGTTGACATTTCTTCCAGGAGCGACTTCCGCAGCTTATCGGTCATCTCGTCGATATGACTCTTCTCACAAATGAAGGGCGGTGCGACTATGCCGGTGTCGCCGGTGAATTTGACGTGCATCCCGTTCCAGAACAGTCGCTGCTGGAAGCCGCCACCCCGCACGCCGGCCGGACCGTTCGGTGCGAGATCGATGCCGGCCATCATACCATAGCCGCGGATGTCGGTGACAATCTCCAGTTCCTGCAACGACCACATGGCATCGAGAAAATAATCGCTCATTTCCGCTGCACGTTTGAACAGGTCCTCGTCTTCGTAGATCTGCTGGCTGGCGAGACCAGCGGCGCACGCGGCCGGGTGGCCCGAATACGTGTAGCCGTGGAACAGCTCGATGCCGTCTGGGCCGCCGCCTACGACGGTGTCGTAAATATCATCATTGACCGCGACCGCACCCATTGGCTGACAGCCGTTGGTGAGCGCCTTGGCCATGGTCATGATGTCCGGCGTAACGTTGTAGGCCTGCGCTGCAAACGAGGTGCCGAGACGGCCAAAACCGCAAATTACTTCATCGAAGACCAAAAGAATGCCGTTGGCATCGCAGATCTCTCGCAAGCGGTCCAGATAGCCCTTTGGGGGCACCAGCACGCCAGTGGAACCGGCAACCGGCTCGACGAAGCAGGCTGCTATAGTACTGCCACCATAGGTATCAACCATGCGCTGCAAGTCTTCGGCCAGTTCGGCGCCATGTTTAGGTTGGCCCTTGGTGAAACGGTTCTCTTCCAGCCAGGTATGGCGCATAGCAACGACATTGGGCATCACGCCGGAGAAGGTCTCGCGGTTGCGAACCATGCCGGACAGCGACACGCCGCCGATATTCACACCGTGGTAGGCCCGCTCACGTGACACAAAGCGAGTGCGCTGGCCATCGCCCCTTGCGCGGTGATAGGCCATGCAGATTTTCAGGGCGGTGTCGATCGATTCCGATCCCGAGTTGGTGAAGAACACATGATCGATACCATCCGGGCAGATGTTGGCAACCTTTTGCGCCAGGGCGAAGGAGGTGGGATGGCCGAGCCCGAAGGGCGCCACATAATCATTGGTCATCAGGGCCTCGTGCACAGCGTCGGCAATGAGCTTGCGACCGTGTCCGGCCGGTACACAAAACAGGCCGGATGAACCATCAATCACCTGTCCGCCCTTATGATCCCACCCGTACACGCCTTCGCTTTTGACAACGAGACGCGGATCTGCCTTAAACGCCTTGTTGGCGGTAAACGGCATCCAGTGCGCTTCAAGACTGTTCGGAGTAAAACTGGTCAGTGGTGCGTTCATTTGGGCGGCCCTCACACTGCGGGTTGATCATCGCGAAAATAGCATGTCTTAGCACTCTACGGCCGTGCTTTCATCAGCATTTTCCTTTGACTTTGACTCTAGGGAGTGTTTTGGTCCCACGATAGGACCAGAAGGACCGCATTGCTCGGGCCAGGACAGGAAATATGCGTGACTGGCTGATACATATCCGCCGCGACGAATACTCAAGCCTGCAGGCGCAGATCCGCGAAGCGCTGGTCTCAGCGATCCTTGATGGGCAGCTCGCCCAGGAAGAACCGATCCCTTCGACCCGCAAGATGGCCAAATCTCTAGGTGTGTCACGCAATACAGTCGTACTGGCCTATCAGGGATTGCTGGATGACGGTTATCTCGCGGCCAAGGAGCGCTCGGGTTACTATGTGAGCGATAGGGCGTTGGCAGCCATGCCAGCCAAAATGGCTAAACCGCCAACACCTGAAGAAGAGAAGAAGTCTCCGATCTGGACCCATCGACTTGTCAGCCACCCGGCAGAGCAGGAAAATATCTCTAAGCCGCTGGACTGGCAGACCTATAAGTACCCGTTCATTTATGGCCAGGTGGACCACAACCTGTTTCCTCTCGCAGAGTGGCGCGACTGCGCGCGGCAAGCGCTGGGTAAACGCTGGTTCGGCGCCTGGACCAACGATACTTGGGCGCACGACGATCCCTTGCTCGTCGAACAAATTCGTCGACGCATCCTGCCACGTCGCGGCATCATGGCCTCCGATGATCAGGTGCTGATTACACTAGGCGCACAGAACGCGCTTTACCTCCTGTGCAGTCTGCTTGTTTCGAAAGAGACTCGTGCTGTCGTCGAGGAACCCGGGTTTTCCGACGTCCGCAACATTTTCCAACTCAAGACGGACAAGGTCATCCTGGGTCCGATTGACCAATACGGTTTGCAGACCTCCGAAGCGCTCAACGATTGCGATATCGTCTTCACGACGCCAAGCCACCAGTTCCCGACCACCGTGACGATGCCACTTGAACGTCGGTTGGATCTGCTGAAACTGGCATCGAAACGGGACTTTGTGATTATCGAGGACGATTACGAGTTCGAGACAAACTATGTGAACGAACCCTGCCCGGCGCTTAAGTCTCTCGATGACGACGGCCGTGTGATCTATGTCGGCAGCCTTTCCAAGACCCTGTTCCCAGGGCTCAGGTTGGGCTTCATGGTGGGACCCAAGCAGCTGATCGACGAGGCGCGCGCGCTGCGTCGTTTGATGGTGCGTCATGCGCCGAACAACAATCAGCGCACCGCAGCCCTGTTTCTGTCCCTGGGCCATCACGACACGCTGATCCGCCGGCTGCACCGGGCTTACCGGGCGCGCTGGGAACTGATGGGACAAGCATTGGCCGAGCATCTGCCAGCGTCTGCAAGAAACCCCAGTTTCGGCGGCACAAGTTTCTGGGTTGAGGGCCCAAAAGGACTCGATTGCGAAGCATTGTCGGAGGCCGCGCGAGCAAATGGTATTCTGATCGAACCGGGCCGGATCTACTTTGGCGGGCGGCCACGACCGCGCAATTTCTTCCGACTTGGCTTCTCATCCATCGATGATCAAAGAATTGAGCCCGGCATTGCGTTGCTGGCGCAGACTATCAATGGCCAACTCGGCGCTCAGGCGGCTGCCGAGTAGCAACTGGCGCCATCTGGCTGGCCGGGTTTGCCATAACTGGTTCTACCTGCATGGAAGCGGCAGTACTATTGGCCGGCTCCATCGACGTAATTTTCGCAGCCGGCATAGGGAGCCAAAGACATGCTGATCGGCGTTCCAAAGGAAATCAAGGTTAAAGAGTTTCGTGTCGGGATGACCCCGACATCAGTCCGTGAGGTAACCGCACACGGCCACAAGGTGATTGTCGAGACAAAGGCCGGCGCCGGCATCGGCATGGACGATGATACCTATAGAGCAGCAGGGGCTGACATCGTCAATTCGGCCAAGGAGATATTCGATGCCGCAGAGATGATCGTAAAGGTCAAGGAACCGCAAGCGGCCGAGCGGGCGATGTTGCGCAAGGGACAAATACTTTTTACCTATCTGCATTTGGCACCCGATCCGGACCAGACCAAGGATTTGGTTGAGAGCGGCGCTACCTGCATCGCCTATGAAACGGTAACTGGACGCAACGGTGGTTTACCGCTGCTGGCGCCGATGTCGGAAGTGGCTGGCCGGCTGTCGATCCAGGCCGGCGCATACTACCTCGAAAAGGCGCATGGCGGCCATGGCATCCTACTCGGCGGCGTGCCTGGCGTTGACCCGGCCAAAGTAGTAGTGCTGGGCGGCGGCATGGTCGGCCGTCATGCGATACACATTGCACTCGGCATGGGCGCCGATGTCTGGGTGATCGACAAGAATGTCGATGTGCTGCGGCAGTGCTGGCAGCAGTTCGATCGGCCGCTCAACACGGTCTATTCAACGCGTGATGCGATCGAGACTCATTTGGCTGATGCGGATCTGGTGATTGGCGGGGTGCTGATCCCTGGAGCTGCAGCACCCAAGCTGATCACTAGGGAGTTGATCAAGACGATGAAAGTCGGATCAGTTTTAGTTGACGTGGCCATCGATCAAGGCGGTTGTGCAGAGACCTCCAAACCGACGACACATGACGATCCGGTGTATGTCGTTGATGATGTCATTCACTATTGCGTTGCCAATATGCCTGGTGGGGTGCCGAAGACGTCTACCTATGCACTTAACAATGTGACTCTGCCCTTCACGCTGGCCCTGGCAAATAAGGGTTGGCAACAGGCCATGAGAGATGATGAGCACCTGCGCGCCGGCCTGAATGTTCATGACGGCAAGGTGACCTATAAGGCTGTTGCCGATGATCTCGGCTATGACTATGTCGAGGCGGAAAGTGTCCTTTAGCAGCGGCGGTACATTACCAATGAGCGGTTCAGCCAAATCGATTGTTCATATCGACAACGACAGGGTGATTGTCACCGAATGGCGCTTCGGCCCAGGTGAGAACACTGGTTGGCACCGGCACGGTCATGACTATGTGGTCGTGCCCCTGATGGACGGGAAAGTGAAGCTGATCACGAGTGAAGGTGAGTCGACTGCCGAAATGAAGAAAGGCGCACCTTATTTTCGATCTGAGGGCGTCGAGCACGACGTCATTAATGCTAATGACGGCAACTACGCGTTTATCGAGGTGGAACTGAAATAGCGCAATTTTTGCGCAGTTTTCTAGCCGTTTGATCATCCTCGTCATTCTGACGAGTTGGATTCCAAATTGCCACTAACCATCGGGCCATTCTGCACTATTTGTTGCCTTTGCCCTTTGTCGTGCCCGTGGCGGCCTGCCATATCGCTTGTTGCAATTTGCCAAAGTTTTCCATACCCGGCACGAACCAGGTTTTCATCAGCTCTTCCGGGCTCATCATGTTGAACTGTTCGGTCATTTGTTCCTGGAGCTTGCCCATCATCGCTTCCTGAATTGGCCGCACATCAGGCAGTCCGAAGAATGTGCGAGCTTCTTCCGGGGTACAGTCGATATCAACGGTGATCTTCACAATACGAAATCCTTGTTGGGTTCGGGGCGGGGACACGTGCAACTATAACATTGAACTGGCGGGAATTATCTTGCAAATCTGGATCTGTTGTGGATCCGGAGCAGGCAGTATGTAAACGCTTACATTGCCGCTCGATGATGCGGTAGTTGGCGGTATGTTTCCGAGCCGTTGCGGATCCGGGTTAGCGGCAAGGTGCGGAACAAACTACATGGCCATTTGAGGTTTTTGTTCGAGGAAAAGGATGCGTCACGATGAAGATGACAACTGAAGAGGCCTTTGTGAAGGTCCTGCAAATGCATGGCATTGAACATGGTTTTGGCATTATCGGTTCCGCGTTCATGCCGATTTCGGACTTGTTTCCCAAAGCCGGCATCACGTTCTGGGATGTGGCGCATGAGACAAATGGCGGCCTGATCTGTGACGGCTACACTCGCGCGACCGGCAAGATGGGCATGGCGATCGCGCAGAACGGTCCCGGTGTGACCGGATTTGTCACGGCGATCAAGACGGCCTACTGGAACCACACACCTATGTTGCTGGTGACCCCGCAGGCGGCCAACAAGACGATCGGCCAGGGCGGCTTTCAGGAAGTCAACCAGATGCCGATGTTCTCAGAGATGGTGTGTTACCAGGAAGAAGTCCGCGATGCATCGCGCATTGCCGAAGTGCTTAACCGGGTGATCGAGCAGGCCTGGCGCGGTTCGGCGCCGGCGCAGATCAATGTGCCGCGGGATTATTGGACGCAGGTGATCGACATCGAGCTGCCGCAGATCGTCCGCTTCGAGCGGCCAGCCGGCGGCAAGAAGGCGATTACCCAAGCCGCAGTGCTGCTTTCGGAGGCAAAATTTCCGGTCATTCTAAACGGCGCCGGGGTGGTTCTCGGTGATGCAATCGATGCATCACGTGAACTGGCCGAGCGCCTCAGCGCGCCTGTGTGCTGCAACTACCAGCACAATGACGCGTTTCCCGGTAGCCACCCTTTGTTCGCTGGACCGCTGGGCTACAATGGTTCGAAGGCCGGGATGGAACTCATCTCCAAAGCAGATGTAGTTCTGGCGTTGGGAACACGCCTCAATCCGTTCTCCACCCTGCCCGGCTATGGAATCGATTACTGGCCCAAGGAGGCGAAGATTATTCAGGTCGACATCAATGCCGACCGCATCGGCTTAACCAAAAAGGTTGCGGTCGGTATTCAGGGAGATGCGAAACAGGTCGCTGAACAGGTTCTAGCGGAATTATCATCGACGGCCGGCGACGACGGTCGCAAGGACCGTGAGGCCCTAATCCATCAAACCAAGTCGTCCTGGCTGCAGACACTCTCCAGCATGGACCATGAGGACGACGATCCAGGCACGACCTGGAACGAGCGGTCGCGTGCCCGTGAGCCCAACCGGATGTCGCCGCGCATGGCCTGGCGCGCCATCCAGACCGGCCTGCCCAAGGAGGCGATCATTTCGTCGGACATCGGCAACAATTGTGCGATCGGAAATGCCTACCCGACCTTCGAAGCAAGCCGCAAGTACCTGGCACCCGGCCTGTTCGGCCCGTGCGGTTACGGCTTCCCGTCGATCATCGGTGCAAAGATCGGTTGCCCGGACGTACCCGTAGTTGGGTTTGCCGGTGACGGTGCGTTCGGCATCTCGATGAACGAAATGACGTCGATCGGCCGTGAAGAGTGGCCGGCTATCACCATGGTAATCTTCCGCAATTATCAGTGGGGGGCGGAAAAGCGAAACACGACCCTGTGGTATGACGACAACTTCATCGGAACCGAGCTTGACCCCAATCTGAGCTATGCCAAAGTTGCAGAAGGCTGCGGTCTGAAAGGTGTCAGTGTCGCGACCATGGAGGACCTGACTGCGGAGTTGACCAAAGCCTGCGAAGCCCAGGCCAAGGGCGTCACCACGTTTATCGAAGTGCTGCTCAATCAGGAACTCGGCGAGCCGTTCCGCCGCGACGCGATGAAAAAACCGGTCGCGGTCGCCGGCATCGATGGGAGTGACATGCGCCAGCAGATGCCTGTGTAGGGTCTGCTTGCTTGTGGAGGCAGCACGCGGCGGCGGCCACTCTTTTTTTGCGCATGCTGCTGTCGAATCATCCAAGATAGCGGGCACATCGCAGCGAATCCAACACAGTGCCCAGCTATCTGGATGACGACGATCCTGCCATTTGATCCCGGCCCAGCCGGTTATGCGGTTCTGGCGCTGGTGCTGTTTGCCTCGGGCTTCGTGCGCGGCTATGCGGGCTTCGGATCATCAGCCGTCATCATTGCGGCACTCACAACGATCATTGATCCGTCGCGGCTGGTGCCAGTCACCATAATGCTGGAAGTCTATGCCAGCCTGTTGATGGCGATCAGCATATGGCGCCAAATCGGCTGGCAAGACCTCAAGCTGATGGCCACTGGCGCGGTGATGGGCAGCCCGCTTGGTGTCCTCAGCCACTTTGTTGTGCCGGTGGCTATGCTCAAGATCGTCATTCAAACGATCGTACTGGCGGTGAGTTCCGCCTTGCTCGCCGGGCTGCGAAGGCAGAAACCGGTCGGCAACCACGGAAAGGCTGTAATTGGCTTTATCTCAGGCATCATCAATGGCGGAGCCGGCATTGGCGGGCTGGTCATCGCCACATTCTTCATATCCGGCCCGGAGCAACCTGCACATATCCGCGCCACCCTGGTTTTCTACTTCTTGATTGTCAACATCACCTCGGCGGTGCTCCTGGCCTGGGGCGGCCTTTTGACAGTGGCCAGTGTCGTAACTCTGATATTCGTCATCCCGATTTTCTCGATTGGAGTGTGGGCCGGCAGCAAGCATTTCCTTGGCGCCAGTCCTGAAACTTTCCGGCGTCTCGTGCTCAGCCTATTGATCGTGCTTGCACTGGCAGGTCTTGTGCATACGATTGCCAATCTGGATTGACGGGAACAAAAGACCTATGCCCAATTCTGAATACCGGCCGGACCTCATGGGATCGGCGACCCTGAAGCCCTGTGACCCAGTCGAGGCCGGATCGTGGCAATCGCTGGAGCTCGTCTACACGGCTGGCAGATTCGGCATCGATGATACCGGCTCACTCAAGATCGCAATGCGATTCGCAACGGATTTTGGGCCGATCCAGTTCGACGATCCGGCAGCGCCGGGCTATACGACAGTGGTTGCCTCAAACGGAGCCGAGCTGGAGTGCCGCTGGGAGTTCAAACGCAATATTCGGCCCTGGAGCCGGGCACTTTATATCGGTGTCAAGCAACACTTTCTGGCTGAAGGTGACACGATCACCGTGCGGTTTGGCGACCTTGTCGGCGGTTCGCTTGGCGTACGCATGCAGACCTACTGTGAAAGCCGGTTTGAATTTCGCGTGTTTGTCGACGCGATTGCCACCTATGACTACGTCGCGCTGCCGGTGAGCCCGCAGCTTAAGATTGTACCGGGCCCGCCAGTTACCTGGCGCGCCATCCTACCGACGCTGAAGAAGGCCGGCTCACCGTTCCGCCTGTCGATCAAGGCAGAGGACGCCTGGGGGAATCCCAGCGATCAGATTGACTGCCAATTGCAGGTCAAATCGTCGCGGCCGGTGAGAAACTTACCTGACGCGGTCTGCTTCGAAAAGGGCGCGTTCGCGTTGGTGCTGGAAGACCTGATCGTCGAAGATACAGGTGATCTGACCATGGACATCATTGGTACAGACGGCAATGTACTATGCCAGACCAATACACTGCGCGTCGAGGCTGATCCAGATCTGTTGCATTTCTGGGGTGATCTGCACGGCCAGTCGAACGAGACACTGGGCACCAACACTGCGGCGGAATACTTCCGCTTTGGCCGCGATCGTTCGTTTCTCGATGTGTGCTCGCATCAGGGCAACGACTTCCAGATTGCTGGCTCCTTTTGGAAAGAGCTCAACGACTTGACCTCTCGGCTCGATGAGCCAGGCAGATTCGTCGCTATTCCCGGTTATGAGTGGTCGGCCAACACGGCAATCGGCGGTGACCGCAACGTCTTTTTCAGGCACGAAGGCCGACCGATCTTCCGGTCATCACATGCGCAGGTCGAAGACTTCTGCGATGAGGCAAACGATGCCCATACCGCACATGAACTGTTTGAACGTCTGAAGGACGAAGACTGTGTTTGCTGGGCGCATTGCGGTGGGCGTTATGCCGACATCATCTATGCCCATGATACGCGGCTTGAGACATCGGTTGAGGTGCACTCCGCTTGGGGAACATTTGAATGGCTACTGCACGACGCTTTCCAAAAGGGTTATCGAGTCGGAATCGTGTGCAATTCCGACGGGCACAAAGGTCGGGTCGGCGCGAGCTACCCTGGTGCTAGCTTTTTCGGCGCCTATGGCGGTCTGACGTGCTATCTGGCACCGGAACTGACCCGAGATGCGATCTTTGAGGCGATGCGTCGGCGACATCATTACGGAACAACCGGCGCACGGATGTATCTTGATGTGAAGGCGATACCGAGTGGCCCGGCAGAACTCTTCGTGCGCGATCCCCGGGCCTACGGCGAAGTACAACCCGAGATGGCCCGCTATTTGCGAATGGGTGATATCGCACGGCTCGATGATGACGAGATAGAATTGGCAGTCGAGGTCATGGGTTCGAGCGCAATTGAGCGCATCGATATTTTCGATGGCCTTGACCACGTCGACACATTCCGCCCCTACGAAGCCGCAGATCTTGGTGCGCGGATCCGGCTAACCTATTCCGGCGCAGAGTATCGCGGACGGTCAAGAACCACCACTTGGGATGGCTCGCTGAGGCTTGAGGGTGGCGTACTGAGGCGGGCTGAAATGTTCAACAACTGGAATCTGGATCGCGGCGTAACAAATTCCACAGCACACGCAATTGAATGGAAGGCAGTGACTTCGGGAAATTATGGTGGCATCGATATGTGGCTGGAATCGGCCAATAACGGCCGAATTAGCGTGTCCACCAAACACGTAACCGCGGAGGTTGAGCTTTCGACATTGGGTGCGGAGGAGACCATATTTGAGGCCGGCGGGCTTGATCGCCGCCTTGCCTTGCAGCGCCTGCCTGAGGTGCTTGACGTGCGCCGAACCGGGTGCCAGGTGAAGTGCCCAGTTCGCAAGAATGGTGATACATGCCTTTATGTTCGTGTTCAGCAGATCGATGGCCACCGGGCCTGGTCGAGCCCGATTTACCTTTTTAGGTGACCCTGTTCAGGCGGTTGCCAGCATGATGATTGCCGCGCCAATGATGTCGTCGACAGAACAGCCGCGCGATAGGTCGCAGACCGGTTTGGCAAACCCCTGAAAAAATGGCCCGATGGCTTCCGCGTTGCCCATGTACTGCACTAGCTTGTAGCCGATGTTGCCCGAATTGAGATCCGGGAAAATGAGGACATTTGCGTTGCCGGCGACCCCGGCATCACCTTTGACTTTGCGGGTTGCAACGGCAGGAACGAATGAGGCGTCAGCCTGGAGCTCACCGTCGACAAGCAGGTCCGGCGCGCGTTGGCGCACTAGCTTGAGCGCTGCGATAATCTTGTCCACCTGATCAGCATTGGCACTGCCCTTGGTTGAAAAGGACAAGAGCGCAATACGCGGCTCCTCGTTCAAAAGCTTGTGTGCATTGCCGGCCGACGCAATAGTGATGTCGGCAAGCTGTTCGGGATCCGGATCAATATTGACCGCACAATCCGCGAAGATGAACTCGCGTGGGCCGCTCTGCATGAAATTCGGCACCGCCATGAGAAAATAACTCGACAGCCGGCTGATGCCTGGGGCCAGGCCGACTGTCTTGAGGCCGGCCGAGATCACTCTGCCGGTTTCGTTGGCGGCACCCGCGATCATCGCGTCGGCCATGCCTTCGGCGACCATCATGCCGCCGAACATCAGTGGCGAAGCAATCAATTCGCTGGCCTTGTTCAAATCGATCTTGTGGTTGCGGGCCGCCAGATTTTCGGCGAGTTCGCCGGCTCTGTCATGTTCCGACGGGTCGATTATCTCGATCCCATCCAGGTCCACCGATAGCGAGGCAGCCTTGTGGCTGACGTCCTCGTTGCGACCAAGCAGCACAATGGCTGCAATCTGTTGTTCGGTCAGTTGGTAAGCAGCTTTCAACACGCGATCGTCCGTACCTTCGGGTAGGACGAGTTTGCGGGCGCTTGCCTTAGCGGCGTCAACAAATCTTTGTATTGTCGGCATTTATCATCACGGCCCTTTGTTTGGCGAGGAGTGCCACATATGACCTGTCCGCGAAAGGGTCCATTTTGTGTGAAAAGTTCAATCTAGGTTGCGAAAGTTAGAGCGAATCAGGGGTGACGCATGGTAAAATTGCAACATGCTTGGCTGGCTATTGCCTTATTTCGTCCATATTGCCAGACAACTTGAGAAGTCAGAGTAAGTTCAGGAGTTAATGTGTATGGTGTTTAAGCACAAATTCGTGGTGACTGCCGCGTGTTTTTGGTTTGCAGTTTTGAGCACAAGCGTCTTTGCGCAATCCGCAAATGAGCAGGGCGAACTGCCGACCAATGCATTGAACGCGAATATTCCCGACCGTGCGAACACGATTGGCATCGTGTCGGACGAAGTCGGCAGCACGTCTTTGCAGATCACTTCCGAACTTGCGGCGATCTCCGGGGACAGCGTTCGACTGGTCCCGATTGCTGGCCTGGGCCCGCTGCAGAACCTAAACGACCTGTTCAACCTAAAGGGCATCGATGCGGCCATCGTTCAGACCGACGTTCTCGACTACGCACGCACCCAAGCCATTCACAGCGAAATCGATAAGAAATTGCGGTTCATTGCGCGACTACACAACAGAGAAGTGCATCTGATTGCCAGAAGCGATCAATCTAATATTGCGTCCCTGAACGGCCGACGGGTCAATATCGGACCGGCCGGTTCAGGAACCGCGATCACCGCCGCAGCGATCTTCGGAGCGGCAGGTTTGCAAATTACGGCAACCACATTCGATCACCACGAGGCCTTGCACCTGATTAAGACAGGCCAGATTGACGCAATGATTTATGTCGGTGGAAAGCCTGTGCCTTTTCTGCAGAATCTTGACCCTGCTGACGGCCTAAAACTATTGTCAGTGCCGTTCATGACGTCATTGCAGAATCATTACCGACCCGGAGACTTCCAGCATCGCGACTATCGTGGATTGCTGCCCGAGGGCAAAGCCATTGAAACCGTCACGGTTGGCACCGCGATCGTGGCTTTCAACTGGCCGCGCAGGAGCAAAGGGTACGAAAGACTCGAGCGATTCGCCCAAGCGCTATTTGGCAATATCGCTGAACTCAGAAAGAAACCGCGTCACGACAAGTGGCGCGCTGTCAATCTCGCAGCGGCGCTGCCTGGTTGGCAAAGACATGGTGCGGCCCAGGGAAGCCTCGTGCAGACGCAAGGAGCCGGTGGCGGCGGCGATGAACAGATTGACCGATTGCGGGCATCGTTCAAAGCTATCCTTCATTCATTGCCAGTCGCGGAGGCTGCGAAACAATGAACGTGAAGCGACGCCGCCAAGCGCACGACGGACGTAGTTGGGAGATCTGACAATATGCAAGGACGATCAAACACGCGATTTGCACACTTTCGCGGAAACAACTGGCCGGAAGACACCGACGATCGTCGGGAGATGCCGCAAGGTGGTCAGACAGTTCCGCATTTCTTGTGTCGCACGGCGGAAGAGGATCAGTGCCCCCAACCGGGTGCCGAACCGCCGCGGGTGAATTTTGACAATGATGCCGACGGTGTGTTTGAGACCCATTGGATGCCGGGCAGTTCGGTGCCGACCGAACAGCCCAATTCGGCCGATTCCAGTGTGCGCAAATTCAGACCGATCTCACCGCACTTGCTCAAGATGCTTTCGCGTCGCGGCGACCATGGCAGCCGTCACCGGCCACCGGCATGGGCAAAAGATCACTATGGCGAAAATAGTCGGCGGGTCATGCGAAACTTTGTTGTTGCCGGCTTTTTGGTTTTGGCCTGCGGCGTCGGCTTGGGCGTTGCGGCGCTTGGATTCCAGAGTAGAAGCGCCGACTTTGAATCGACGTGGATCGGCAAAGTCGCTGCCCTTTGGCCAACCGCCGAAAGCCAGGAAGCTGTGCCCGACATCAGCGCAGTAATCAAGGAGTCGACCGCCGCCAGAAAGGACTCGAATGTAAAAATCATTGAAGCGGCTCCGCAACCTGACGTTCAGCGGCCGGTCAAGATTTCGTCAGTGAAATTGTCGGTCGGCGATGCTCACGGCGCGGCGCGTTCGCCAATTCCGCTGGCCTTGTCGGCCGATGCCGGCGAGGCCAAGCAGCCGATCGCTCTTCGCCTGACTGGTTTGCCGCAAAATGCGAGCCTGTCGGCTGGCAGTAAACTGGAAGATCACGCCTGGCTGGTGGGACCGGCAGAGTTGGCGAACCTGCATCTAACCGTGCCGGCCCGTCCCGATGGCCCATTGAAAATTACGGTGGCCGCGATTGAAGCAAAAACCGGTGAACTAGCTGCACCAACACAGGAGATGAC
>JAEKFU010000622.1 GCA_016522385.1 Pseudomonadota bacterium | reverse complement strand
AAATTCTGTTCCGCACCAGATTGTCGGAAGTCCTCTTCAAGGGACTGACACCTTGGATGAGCCGCCTGCCGGGTGGACTGTTGCATGTCAATGTCGCCGGCTCGGCAATCTTTGCCGCCATTTCAGGCTCTTCCGCAGCTACCGTTGCCACCGTCGGCAAAATGTCGATCCCCGAGCTTCGGACACGCAAGTACCCCGAGAAAATGATTGTCGGAACGCTAGCCGGGGCCGGCACGTTGGGTCTGCTGATTCCGCCGTCGATCTCGCTCATCATCTACGGCGTCACGGTTAATGAATCGATCGCCAAGCTGTTCATCGCCGGGATTCTTCCGGGTATGGCGCTCGCCTTGATGTTCATGACCTATGTCGCCGCATGGGGGCTCATCAAAGGGGGCAGCACGGCCGAAGAGCAACGCTTTTCGTGGGGTGCGAAATTCGCTGCCCTGAAAGACCTGTTGCCTGTGCTTATTCTCATCCTGTCGGTGATCAGTTCCATCTATTCCGGTATCGCCACAGCCACCGAAGCCGCCGTGCTTGGTGTCATCGGCTCGCTACTCTTGTCGAAATGGCAGGACAGTCTCACCTGGGATACTTTTCGGCAATCGGTTTTCGGTGCGGTGCGCACCTCGGCGATGATTGCGTTCATTCTCGCCGGCTCGACCTTTTTGTCGCTCGCCATGGGCTTTACCGGCATCCCGCGCGGCCTTGCCGAACTGATCGGCGGTCTCAACCTGTCACCCTTGATGCTGATCGTCATGCTGACTGTGTTCTATATCGTGCTCGGCTGCTTCCTTGATGGCATCTCGTCCATCGTTCTGACCATGGCGGTGATCGAGCCCATGGTGCGTGCTGCCGGCTTTGATATGATCTGGTTCGGTATTTATTTGATGATCGTTGTCGAGATGGCGCAGATTACACCACCCATTGGTTTCAACCTGTTCGTACTGCAGGGCATGACCGGTCACGATATGGGTTTCATTTCGCGCGCCAGCATTCCTATGTTCATCATCATGTGTCTGGCCGTGGTTGGCTTGGTCATGTTTCCCGATATCGCCACGTTTCTGCCCTCGGCAACGTGACAAGGATGCCCGCAAGCCATGATCCGCGCCTTACTCACAACCCGGCACCCGTTGCTCGCTAAGGAAATCACCGTCGGTCACATTGACTTGTCCAACGACGAGACCAGCACAGAAATCTTGTCAAACCACGACGTGCAAGTGTATCGCCGTGCCAAAGGCAAGCCGGAAGCTGAATTGTTCCGGACCGGCCGGCTGGAGAATTTCAATCGTGGCGAGTTCAGCTACTATGACATGCTGCATCAAGCGCTCAATGCGCTGGCCGAGGATGGATACAGTGAAGCCTCGCAGCTGCGGCCGGTTGTGAAAGTCACCGTTAGCGTGATCCCCAGTGGCACTGGGACGCCAAGACTTCAGGGCTTCATCCAAATCGAACGGCAAAAAGGTGGTTCAAACACCGCAGCCCGCTTCAAGATCGATCTGTTCGCCACCGATGACCGCGACAGCAACTTCAAGGTATTCCGCTCCGGACAGCTGCGCGATTTCGACACCACGCAAAACGGTTATTTCGATCTGCTGCAGGCCTGCCTGAATGCCTGCGTCAAAGATGGCTTCTTCCGGCGCTCGCAAAGCACCCACGCCGCCAGGACATGAGCAACGACAGTGGACTTACCAAAGCTTTGGCCGACAGCTGGGACGCGAATGCCGTTGGCCAGAAGGCGGCTAGAGCGTTTCTTTCTCATGTGGAAGAAATGCTCTACCGTGTCCTGTTCTTGCGATGCATGGAGCGGGTGCTCGATCGTCTTGCAACATCAATCAAACAATACAGCCGGCATCCACAGCACAAGCGACGGCCAGATGACGATGATCAGCACGGCGATCATCATCAAAAAGAAGAACGGTACCGCCGCGACCGCAACCTTGCCGATCGGCATCCCCGTCAAGCCCTGCAGCACGAACAGATTGAATCCGATCGGCGGCGTCATCTGGCCGAGTTCTACCATCAAGACCAGAAATACCCCGAACCAGATCGGGTCGAAGCCCATCGATATGACAAGCGGCAGCGTGATCGGCAAACTCATGACAGTGATTGAAATACCATCGAGAAACAGACCTAGCATCACATAGAACACTGCTAGCACGATGATAAGCCCGTAAGGACCAAGGTTTAGTGCGGCAATGGCACTGGCGATGTCCTGCGGCACATGCATGAAACCCATCGCTGTCGACAAGAACGCCGCAGCGACAAGAATTGAACAGACCATGCAGGAGGTGCGTATCGCCCCCATGAGCGATTCTTGCAGCATCGGCCAGTTGATCTGGCCGAGTACAGCCAGCAGCACTAGTGTTGCGCCGACACCTATTGCAGCCGCTTCGGACGGCGTGGCAAGACCAGTGTAAATCGCGCCAAGCACCAGGAAAATCAGAATGATGATCGGCAGCAGATTGCCGAACGCCTGGACCAGCGAAGTGGCATCGACCAAGCGTGTGCTCTTCGGCGCCAGTTCGTTGTCCAGGATGCAGCGGCTGGCGATGTAAGCTGAATAAAGCCCGGCGACCAGCAAGCCTGGGAGGATACCGGCCGCGAACAGCCGCGAAATCGATACCTCTGCCAGAACACCATAAATTATCATGACGATTGACGGCGGAATCAACAGACCCAAACTGCCGGCACCGGCCAGCGATCCAATTGATAGCGATTTGTCGTAACCGCGCTGCTCAAGCTCAACCGTCGTAATCTTGCCGATCGTGGCAGTGGTCGCCGCGCTTGATCCGGATATAGCTGCAAACAAGGCTGATCCGGCGACATTGGTGTGGATCAAGCCGCCTGGCACGCGCGCAACCAGCGGTGTCAGCCCCTTGAAGAGCCGTTCGGAAATGTCGGACCGGAAGATCAGCTCGCCCATCCAGATGAACAGCGGAATTGCGGCCAACTCCCACGAACTGGCACTGCGGAACAGGATCTTGCCGAGAGTTACACCAATTCGGTGGAACGAAAAATCCTCAACCAGAACCAGACCGGTCGTCGAGACAAGCAAGAGCCCGACAAACACCCACACACCTGATCCCAAAAACAACAGGATCAGGACCAGAATGATAAATCCGGATAGCAATGCGTCCATAGACTATTCCGCAGAGTCAGAATGTATCATCGGGCCACCCCGGACCACACGAACGAAATAGATAAGTAACTGCAACGCAAACAATGTCAGACCGAGCCAAACTGCCCCGGTCGGAATCCACAAAGGAACTTCCGCTACACTCTCGCTGACCGCCCCGCGCTTCCAGTTTCGCGCGGTATCCTTCCAGACCCACCAGGCACAGAACACCGTCATGGCAAAGGTCACCACCACACACACCAGCTCCATGAAACGCCGAGGTTTTCCGCCCATCCGACCAAGCGCGATATCGACTCTAATTAGCCCGCCGGTATCCAGAGCATAGCCCAACGACATGAAGGTCATCGCCGCAACGGCATAACCGACGAACTCGTCAAGCACATAGGTTGAAGAACTGAACCCTGCCCTAAGGACAATCTCAAAGAGAATATGGCCGAGAATATAGATCAGGAGCAGGGCGGCAATGGCCCCAGCCGTTCGGTTGATTACTGTTGCAAGACGATCGAGCACCCTGTCCCCGCATCGCAAAAACAAGGGCATGCTCCGCAAAATCGAAGCATGCCACTCAGGTTACTGATATGTCGTCAGGCAGACGTGCCTGAAGTCATTGCTTCTTGTTGTAGGCATCCATGATGGCTTTGCCGGTATCGCCGGTCTTTTCCAGCCAGGAATTCAGCGCCTTCTGGCCAGCGGCATTCAGCTCACCCAGGAATTCTGGAGAAACGCCCTGAACCACGGTCATATTGTTGGCTTTCATATCCGTATAGTTCTGCGCAACCCGCGCTTTGACGGCGTTCCAGTTGCGGTCCTCGGCCACTTTCGCGGCTTCCAGCACGGCCTTTTGCAGCTCAGGTGACAAACCGTTCCAGACATCCTTATTGATGTGCACCATGTTGAGCGGCATCGCGTAGTTAACTTCGGTGAAATGGGACAGATGCTCCCAGAACTTTGCGTTGGTGCCGCCTTCAGCGGATGTCAGCACCGCTGAAATACCGCCTGTCGACAGCTGCGGTACGACGTCAGCCCACGACAGCTGGATCGGCGCGGCGCCGGCTTCCTTAAGCGTAACCGTGCCATTGGCATCGTATGTGCGGATCTTCAGGTTTTTCAGGGCACCTTTGTTGTTTACCGACTTCTTGGCCCAGATACCTGATGGCGGCCATGGCGATGAATAAAGCAACTTTTGGTTGTTAGCGTCGAAAATTGCCTCATATTGAGGCTTGGCAATCTCATAAAGCCGGCGCGCATCTTCCGGTGTTGCGGCCAGGAACGGCAACGAAGGCAGCAGGAACATTGGGTTAATACCGCCGAGCGGCCCGACATAGGTGTCGGCAATCGGTAGGGCACCATCACCCACTGCGTCAAGCTGGTCTTTCGACTTGAAGCCTATCGAACCACCAAAATGATGCGTGATCTTGATCTTGCCGCCGGACTTTTCCTCCAGTGCTTTGGCAAATACCTTGTCACCTTCGGCATGGATGGAGGTGTCGTTGTATTCGTTGGCCATGTCCCAGTTGATTTCCGCAGCGCTCGTCGTCGCTATGGTCAGGCAAAGCGCGATCACGCCGGCTGCGACCCGTGAAATCCAGTTCATGTGACTCTTCCTCTGGTATTCATTTCCACCAAACATCGTCCGCATCACTTGGCGGCCAACATGCACTATAACGGAGACATGCTAGCGAAAGATTTCCTACGCCTTAGAATCGGTATTTATCATTAAGGAATTCCAAATCGAACTTACCACTTCCAAGGTCATTCTCAACCGCCTGTTTGTCACGATCCGAAGGTGGCCCATAGCCGCCGGCACCCGGCGTTTCCATGACGATAGCCTGTGTAGGCTCCAGCGGCACATTACTCGCCTTGTTGGCGAGTTTTAGCTCCTCACCATCGGCATATCGCTTAATAAACTGGCCACACTTTCCCGCTTCGCCGCCAAACACGCCCCACGGCTGATGGCTGAAGCGCTCGCCGACCCCTGAAAACTCACATACATGGCCGACCGGCTGAACGATCCGCCTGAGTCCCAAACCGCCACGTTGGCGCCCGGCGCCGCCGGAACCTTCAACTAGGGAATACTCCAATACGCGCAACGGATATTCCATTTCGATGGCTTCGATCGGCAAATTCGACGTGTTGGTGATGTTGACCTGCACCCCGTCCTTACCGTCCTTGCCCGCGCGCGCGCCCATACCGCCGCCAAGCGTTTCCAGATAGACATACCCTTGGCCGGTTTCAGGGTCCGTACCGGCAAACACAGCGCTGGTGTTGGAGCCGTTTGCCGCGCCGATCACCCGCTCGGGGACGGCATCGGCCAATGCACCGAACACCACATCGACCACCCTCTGGCACGTATTGGCCCTGAGTGCTACCGGCGCCGGGGTCACGCAATTGAGAATAGTTCCTTCAGGTGCCCTGATCTCGACAGCGTCGAAAACACCCTGATTGTTGGGGAGTTCAGGATCAAGCAGCGCCTTCAAGGCATAAAATACCGCCGATTGCACGGCGTTGAATGTCAGATTGATGTTGCCTTGGACTTGCCCATCCGAGCCTTCAAAATCGAACAGGATCCGGTCACCGCTCTTGGTAATGAGGAGCTTGATCGCAATGTCGCTGGCGGCTACGCCGTCATCGTCCATGAAATCTTCAAACTCGAAAATACCGTCCGGCAGCAAGGCTATAGCCGACCGCATCCGGTCGTTTGAGCGCGCAATGATCTCCTGAAATGCAACTTTTATCTGTGCCGCAGGATAGCGTTGAAGCAGTTCGCCCATACGGGACGCGCCCAGCCGGCACGCGGCGATCTGCGCGTTGAGATCGCCCTTCCTTTCCGCCCGTAATCGCATGTTAAGCAGCAGAATATCGAACAACTCATGGTTGAGCGTTCCGCGCGACATCAGCTTGACAACCGGAATGCGCAAACCTTCTTGCCAGATCTCCGACAGCCCGCCTGACATCGAGCCGCGTGCCGCACCGCCGACATCGGCATGATGCGCAATGTTGCAGATAAAGCCGATCAGCCTGCCGGCATCGAATACCGGCATAGCCATATTGATATCTGGAAGATGCGTGCCGCCCGCTTCATGAGGATCATTGGCAACGAATAGGTCACCCTCATTGATATCGTTGCCATATCGCTCAATCAGGGCCTCCATGAGCCCGGTCATCGAGGCAATATGGATAGGAAGAGCCAGTTCGGCCTGAGCGATCAGCCGACCGTGCGCGTCGGTAATCGCCGTCGAATGATCATGCCGCTCCTTGATATTGGTAGAAAACGCGCTGCGCATAAGCGAAACGAAGCATTCATCGGCGATCGAGCGCAGATTGTTCCAGATGATCTGCAAGGTGACGGGGTCAAGATTGCTCATGATCCCAGCCTGACAATCATGTTGGACGCATCATCAATATGTGCCGTGGCGCCCGGAGGGATGAGCGTCGTTGCATCAAACTGCTCGACTACGGCTGGCCCAGCAAGCGCCGTGCCCGGTGCAACGTCACGGCGATGCCAGACTGCACTGTCGATTGCGCCGCCGTCGTCAAACCAGATCGGCCGGTTGCCGGACTTGGCACCCTGTACGCGCCGGCCATCTTGCATTGCCAAGGTTCGCTGCAGGCGACCGATCGCAGTTAGCCGCAGATTGATGATTTCAATGGGAGCATCAGGATCATAATGTCCATAAGCACGCCGATGTTCGGCAAAGAATAGGCGTTCGAGTTGCGCCCTGGCCGGCAGATCAGTGTAGCCATCTGCCGACAGGGCAACGCCCAGCTCGTAGTTCTGACCGATATAACGCATGTCAACGATGAGGTTCAAAAGCCGATCGCACGGCGCAACGGCTTCGCGTTGGAACCAGTTGTCGCTGGCCTGGCGCAGGCGCTCCAGTTCTGCATGTACAGCTGACAAATCACCATTGAGCGGTGTCCGGCATGTCGCCACAAAGTCTTCTTTCAGATCCGAGACGACCAGCCCTTGCGCACACAGAATGCCAGGCGCCTGTGGCACGAGCAGCTCGCTGATTCCCATTTCGCGCGCCACTTCGAAGGCATGCAGACCACCGGCCCCGCCAAACGGCATCAGTGTAAATGCGCGCGGGTCATGACCGCGCTCGATTGAAACCAACCTGATGGCCCGAACCATGTTCGATGTTACAATGCGCGCAATGCTCATGGCGGCCATTTCGATACTGATCGCAAGGCGCTCGGCAACCGGCTGCACCGCCCGACGCGCCGCCGCCAGATCAAGTTCCATGCCGCCACCGACCAGTTCGCACGGTAGTCGGCCAAGCACCAGATTGGCATCTGAAACGGTTGGCTGATCGCCGCCGCGACCATAACAAGCAGGTCCTGGTACCGCACCCGCACTACGTGGACCGACCGTCAGCAAACCATCAGGCGCAAATGCGGCGATCGAACCGCCGCCAGCGCCAATTGTATGAATGTCGATTGCCGGCACCCGTACCGGAAAGCCTGCGACCTCGCGTCCCGTCGCCATTTCTGCCGTGTGAGCGCGAATTAGGCAGACATCGGTCGACGTGCCTCCCATATCAAGCGTGATGACATCTTGGCGATGTGAACGCCGAGCCGTGTCAACCGCGCCGACGACGCCGGCTGCCGGTCCGGACAAGGCGGTTCGAATAGGAAACCGGGCAGCTTGCTCAACCGACATGAGGCCGCCGTTTGACTGATTGATGCCGATAGAGGCGTTTGGCAGCCGCTCGATCAGTTCCGCGCCAAGCCTGGTCATGTAGTGACTGACCTCAGGCTGGAGAAAACCATTCAGGACAGTCGTCGACATCCGTTCGAACTCACGGAATTCCGGTTGCACTTCACAAGAGACCGAGATTCGCAGATGCGCCATGCGCCGACGCAGTGCATCTGCGATGCGCAGCTCATGGTCAGGTGCGAGAAATGAAAACAGCAGACAAACAGCCACGCTGTCGACCCGGGCATTGACGACCTGCTCGACAACCTGGTCAACGGCTGCTTCGGTCAATGCGATGATCGTTTCGCCTTTGGCACCGATCCGTTCAGCAATTTCAAACCGCCGCTCACGTGGCACCAGAGGCACCGGATAGTCTGCTTGCAAATCGTAGATCTTGGGGCGGATCTGCCGGCCGATCTCAAGCAGATCACGAAAACCACTGGTCGTCACCAGCGCCATCCGTCCGCCGCGACGTTGAATCAGCGCATTTGTGGCTACGGTGGTTCCATGCGCAAAACGTTCGAGGTCCGCGACCGGCACTTGGTGCCTATCGGAAAGGGCGTCCAGCCCGGATGAAATTGTAAGTGAGGAATCTTGCGGTGACGATGGTAACTTGTGTACGACCACCTCGCCAGTGTCAGTGTTCACGGCATAAAAGTCCGTGAACGTGCCCCCAACGTCAACGCCTAAAAGCCAGCCCATCCGCCTCGACCACCAATCGGTTCTGGCCGCGAGACTATATGCAAGCAGACTGTGCTGTCCACGTGCTCAAACTTTCCGAGGCACAATTTATGCGGCAATGCCTTTGGACTCCAGTACCCGGCGCATGTCGCCCAAATTCTGCAGTCCGGTGATTTCCGGCATCGTGAACTGCACCTGAAATGCTGCCTCGATAGCCAGCATCAGTTCGATATGACGCGCACTATCCCAATTCGGCGTGTTCTGTGCGTTCGACTCATCGTTGAGCTGAGCTTCATCGACCGCCAGCACATTTGCAATTATACTCTCAAGTTTCATGGTACTCACTCCAGCCTCGTAGTTCTGCTGTTGAATCTTGGCAGTTGCCCCAATTCGTCCTTACTCGAAGATCCGCTTCCGGACTGCTTTTGGCCAGCGTTCAGGATCAAATCCATGCTGGGTAAACCCGGCGAGCACCCAGCGTTCGATACCCAGACCGATGCAACCGGTATGCGCCGGTTCACCGTCAGCGGCCTTGATGTCGAACCGCTCGCCGAAAAAGCTACCGTGAAGGTTGACCGACCCGCAGGCCAGCTCCTTTTCGGTACCGTCTTCTTTCAGCACCGGAATCAGAATCTCGTTCTTGACCTCCTGAGCCTGCTGAAAGAATTTCTTGGCTGCCGAAACGGTTGCAAAGAACGGATCTGTTGCCGTCTGCAGCTTCATGTCGAGATCGAAGTGCTCGGCCAGTTCACGAATTAGCGGCAATGCCTTTTTCCGGCAGTCGCGGACATACTCATCAGTGCCCAGAAAGACAATCTCGCGGACGTTGAACTCATACAACCGGTCTAGCCCAATTATGTTGCGTGATTCATACCGGAAAACGCGCCCGAGCCAGCTCAGCACATGACCCTGCACGTCCAGCGTGCGGCCCGATAATGTCGGATAAGCTGGAAAACAGGCTGCGGGATTGAGGCACATGCCACCTTGATGGATGTGCTCTGACGGCGGCAGTAGCGCACCTTCCGAGCATGAGTTCGCCTTACGGAATTCTTCCAGCGCATCAAAGTCTTCGATGACATTGCCGACAAAAGTCACATTGTTCGGGTGGGAATCGAAGTAGCCGCACTTGTGCAACGTGTCGGCATCGATGAACGATGGAAAGTGCCCGTCAAACACGTTGAAATGCTTCTCATAAAGCATGCCGGCCGTTTCATTGATCAGCCGGGCCAGTCGCAGAACCGGTCCAGTATAGGCAACCTGGCCCTTGCCGTAATCATGCAGCCATTTGCGCTTGGCGAGTTCGCGATTGACGTTCGGCTCATACAGACCGTCGTCCTTACGCGCATTTTCCAGGAACACCTTGATGTCAAAGCCGGTCATCTGTTTGGCCATGACGTCCAGGTAACGCGTTGCTTTGTCGATAACCTCGTCAACATCTCCTGAAGAACGAAGATGTACCGTCGCTTTGGTGCGACAACGCGATACCGTGATCCGCTCCAAATGTGGAGACACGAACACCGATTCTTTTTCTATATCGGCTGCGACCTCCGGATCCACCTGTTTAGGCAGGTTGATCACCGTGTCAATTGAGCCTGTAAGCATTTGGTTCATTTTGACGCCTCTTTTGTGTCAATGCTCAAAGTTCAGTGATTAGAATTGGTAGTACAAAAAGTTTGAACTGTTCCCCAATGATGTGAATGCGATAACAAGCAGCAATCCTGCGGCGGCGGCCCAACCCACGGTTGGCTGCCAGCGCCAGATCGACTTAGATCCTGTTTCCTCCGGTGCCGGATCACAGCTGACCCACTGACTCCTCAGGATCTCCTGGGAATTCGGGAAGTTCAGCACGATGATGCTGTAGATGCCGATCATGATGAGCGGCCAGATCATGTCGATCGCAACCCACCGGACTGTATCCGGATTGGTAAAATAACCGCCAAGTCCCCACATGCTGGCCAGCATCGTTGACGCAACCGTAAGGTCTGGTGAACGGAACACGACAAGGCCGCAGATCACCACCAACATGGTCAGCAACCAGCCGAAATGCGGGCCCAGATTAGGCATTTTGAACTCACGCCAGCCATGATTGACCGCCAGCGCCAGGCCGTGGATGAGACCGTAAATAACAAACGTCCAACCTGCCCCGTGCCAGATGCCGGCGACGATAAACGTATAGGTTATCGGTATCGCCGAGGCGTGCAGGAAGCGCTTCCACGGGCTGTATTTCAGCTGAACAGCCTTACGGGTCGTCTTCATGGCAGACGGCGTATACAGATACGTGGTGAAGAACCGCGTCATCGTCATATGCCAGCGGCGCCAGAAATCCGAGATACTGGTGGCCTTGAACGGCGAATTGAAGTTGAGCGGCAGCTTGATCCCAAACAGGAAACCGAGACCGATTGCCATATCGGAATACCCGGAAAAATCGAAATACAGCTGCAGCGAATAGCAAAGCGAGCCAACCCAGGCTTCTGCCATGCCAATGGCCGCACCGCCGGCAACGCCGTCAAAAGCCGCGTCGGCAAACGGTGCAATTGAATCCGCCAGAATGACTTTCTTGAAAACCCCAATTCCAAACAATGTCAGGCCTACGGCAACTGCCACGCTCGAGAATGCCGGGCCCTTTTTCTCTTCCATTTGCTGGAACATTTCGCGCTGCAGGATCAGCGGACCGGCCGTCACGCAGGGAAAGAAGGCTGCAAACAACGCATAGCGCGAGAAACTGATCTTGCCTACTTGACCATTATAGGCTTCCAGCAGAAAGCCAATCTGAATGAAGGTGTAGAACGAAACACCAACGGGCATAATGAGATCGAGATGCGAGTAGCCGGCACCGGACACCTGGTTTGCGATGTCGATGAAAAAGTTTGTGTACTTGAAGTAGCCGAGTGCCGTCAGATTGGCGATCACGCCGAATGCCGTAACCCAGCTTGCAGCGTTGCGCTGCTCCTGAATCTCAACGATGAAACGACCGATAAGAAAATTCAGGATCACCGAAGCCGCCAGTATTACCGCCAGCAGTGGGCTGAACTGGGCATAGAATACCAATGAAGCCAGAGCAAGATACGGAAAGACGCCAGGCCAGCCGCACAGCCTGTGGACAAGCAGGAAACCCGCATAGCACAGCGGCAAGAAAATGAGGATAAACTGAAATGAGCTGAAGGCCATTTAAGCGCGTCCCCTTCGACCCTTCGATCCGTTCTTGGCTTTGTCCAAAGCCAAAAACTCGTCGATGATCCGCCCCAAGCATTCAGGTCGAGAGTGTTCCGGATCAATGTATTGCGTGCTGTTACAGCCGACCTCGTGCGGATTGAAGCCGCCGATTACCTTCAGACCATATTTCGCCGCCAGCAAATTGGTGACATGTTCAATCTGGTGCAGACCGCGCATATAGGGCGATCCTTGCACTGCCTCCCAGAAAATCGGGTTGAACGGAGGATGGGCGAGATAGACTTCAACACCCTTTTTCTGCAGAAAACCAAGCAGGCGATCGACAGAGTCGATACCCATCGGATCCATCTTCGGCGGATCATTTTTGCGCTGATCGGCAAATGCCAGAGCCAATTGCTTTGACCTTGTGCTGGTAAAGGCCTGATTGTGCAATGTTGACCACTGGATCGAGCCGTCTGGCAGTAACGTGTCCAGTGTCGGATGCACCCTCTCGCTGGATGCGTGCGGTTTGATCGGTGCACGCAGATAACGTTCAACATTTGCCTTTAGCAGAGGCAGAGACAGCCTTTGACGCAGCTGCGGCGTAATACCATTGGCATAAGCGTTGTGAGCCGGAATACCGAGCCGAGATGCCATTCGGCGATAATCAGCCAGACCTGGTATCCATAGGAAGTCAGTGCGATCCTCGACCGGCGTAAACATGTTATCGCGAATGGTGATAATCATTTTTTTCGGCAGCTTGCCGTACCGGACAAACATCTCGGTCACACCGAGGATATCTTCATAGTAGTCCCGGTGCACGTGTGCATTGTAAAGGTCGATACCCCTGCCGAGCCCGGCATGGCCCTCCTGCCAATGGCTTGCTCCCAGCACAGCGACTTCAGGGGTTCGGCCAAGACGTTGGATATGCTGATGCCGCAATCGGCGGGTTTCAATATTCAGGTCATAAGTGTGGTAATTGCTGTTGGCCGCAAGCACTTGGGCAACTTGGTCTATCTTTGCAGGATCGTTGAGCAACGGCGCCAAAACGACGTTGGCGGATTTTATGATACTCAGCGCGATGATGAAGATCGCAGCAAGCAGCAGCACATACTTTCCGGCGAACACCGTATCCGAATCAGCGGCACGAACGTCGTCGCCAAGCAGCTCGCGCTGTTCGCGATCGACTTGCCGCCGACCAGCATCCGCTCGCTCCAGGATACGACGTGTATCCTGGCGGCGTTCACCGGTTTCTTCGAACGTGCTCCCCATAAGTCGCCGCCCCTGCCTGCAATCTGGTTGTTGGTCTTTTTACCTAAAAGTTCTTTAGATTGCGTAAAGTGACCAAAAACCTGCCCAGGATTTTATCGATCTATTTCAATCGTTTAATTGGGTGAACATTGCGAGCCGCGAAAGTCGCAAGCAAGGTTGATCAAGGGTTAAAACCACAGCCTTTTGGACAGATGCACAGCCGCGGTTTATAGGGCGCCAACGCTAACTTGTTGCGTCTTGAGCACCTGCGCGCCACTGGCAGCAGGTTGTACGGTTACACGGTCGGCAGGGAACGTCACGGTAACCAGGGTGCCTTGATTCGGCGCTGTCTGGATCTTTACACCAGCACCATGCAGCTCAGCCAATGATTTGACCATCGGCAAACCCAATCCGGTGCCTGCGCTCTGCCGGTCATACCCGCCGCCGATCTGATGAAACGGCAAGAATGCCATCTCGACATCCTCAGCCTTCATGCCGATGCCGTGATCCTTGACGGTCATGCTCAACTCACCATTCGGCTCGACGATGAGTTTCGCCTCGACCTCACTGTTTTCATTGGAAAATCGCACCGCATTTGACAATAGATTGATCAGGATCCGACGCACCGAAGTCACGTCGCAATTCAGGCTCCGCAGGCGCGGATCGATCTGTCCGATAATGCCAACCTGGTGCTCATCTGCCGCTGCCTTGACCTGCTTGATGCAAAACTCCAACAGGCAATCGACCTCAAGCAACTCACTGTCTTCAAACGGATGTTGACCGGCTTCAAGCCGGGAATAGGCCAGGACCGTATTGATGATCTCGAGCAAATGCGCACTACTATCGATTATTTGCTCGACATATTCCTTGATCTCATCAGTTTCCGCATTCTTCTTAATGAGATCAGAAAACCCCATAATTCCGTGCAATGGCGTGCGGAACTCATGAGTCATGTTTGCCAGAAATGATGATTTCGCCCGGCTCGCCGCCTCTACTTCTGCTTTGGCCTTGATCAGGTGATCCTCGAATGCCTTTTGGTCTGTTACATCGACGGCAAATATGACAAGACCGCCGTGCGGCGCCTGGTTCTGCCTAATTTCGAAAACCCGTCCCGCGGCGTCCTTGAACTCCAGTTCATTGTCCGGCGCCTCATTCAACTGGTGCAGCAAATGCTCGACTGGGTCATCCCGGACATCGTCACCGCCACCGCAATGAACATCGGCAAACTTTTTCATCAGGTCTTCGAACTGATTGTTGCACGTGGTCAGCACATGGTTCGCATCAAGCGCCGCGATGCCGGCGCCGCTATATTCAAGAGTCGTCTCCAGAAAACTGGTTTGCTCAGCCAAGGCCTCCATCGCTTTGGCATTGGCGATCGCATAGCGTATTGAGCGCTCGACCAGACTGGGAGATAACGCTGACTTGTCGAGAAAGTCCGACGCGCCGGCCTGTGTTGCGGCGACATCTATATCGTGTTGGCCAACGCCGGTTAAAAGAATGAAAGGACATCGAATTCCTCGGCTTTTGGCTACTTCTAGGAATTCCAAACCTGTATGGGCACCAATTCGATAATCAACTAGACACACGCTGACATCGTTCTGAGCCAGATAGCTCAAACCGTCATTATAATCCTGTACCCAATCGAGTTCGAGGTCGTCCCCCTGAACGTCTTCCAAGACCTCCTTGGCGATCAGGTAATCGTCTTCGTCGTCCTCGACGAGAAGTATTTTGATGTCGCGTAGCATGGCCCGCAAAAAGTCCTAGGCTGCGTTGACCTGGCATTCCGGTGGCAAAGCGACGATCTCGATCCAGTATTCCCCGATCGTGCGGACTACCTGCACCAGGCCATCGAACGTCACGGGTTTTGTAATGAACGAGTTCACGCCCAAATTATAGGTGCGAAGGATATCTTCCTCGGCCTTTGACGTGGTCAGAATGATGATCGGAATTCTGCACAGACGTTCATCTTCCTTGATCTTTGCAAGCGCCGTGCGCCCATCCATTTTCGGCATATTGAGATCGAGCAAAATCACACCGGGAAACGGATGATCCTTATATTTTTCGTATTCGCCTTCGCGCTTGAGATACTGCAGCAGCTGCTCGCCATCCTCGACGAAATGCAGTGGATTCTGCAACTTGCTCTCGTTAAAGGCGTCATCGATCAGCATCCGGTCATCGGCATCGTCGTCGGCGACCAGGATGGTGATCGGTGTT
>JAEKFU010000607.1 GCA_016522385.1 Pseudomonadota bacterium | reverse complement strand
CTTGTGAAGCGACCCACCAACACCGCCGGCCGAGTGAATAAGAAGCAAAACTTCAACTAGGGTTTGTTGAGATTCAGGCTGTGGCGCTGGCTTGCTAGTTTCAGTGCCGAACCAATAACGCTTTTGGACCACCAGCATAGCGTTCTTGAAAAAACTCTATGTCACTGTCTGAAGGGGTCCCAACGGAGCACCTTTTCCGCAACCTCCTATAGGGCCTCACTATTCTCTCGAAAACACGCTTGGTCCCAACTTTGCTCGTCAATCTGTAACTACTATAGACATCAATTCTATTTCTGGATTGGAAATGAATTTCCACGTCTCCAAAAAAAACGACCTCCCACCATTTATGTTTGCCCGATGAGATTTCGGTTCCGGACACAAATATGATCTTGGCAAAGTCGACCTTTGCAACGACACCGCATTCCATCATGAATTCATACCCACATCCATTTGCCTGAACGCCAACCAATGCTGGGTTGCTGCAATATTCAGAGATCTTTCCAGACATGTATCGTTTGGTCACTGACGCTAGATCGCTACGGGAATCTTTCACCAGTTTGTTGTCAGGCGAGGCTTCGATCGGTGAACACGAAGCTTCAAGCAGCGGTAGGAAGGCTAACCCCGCAGATAGAGCAACGGCATATCGCTTTGGCCTACGATGATCTGCCATTCAAGTTGCCCGAACCAAATGAGACGGCGCCAATCGTTGCAGATCTGGGTTGAACGTTCAATCCTCAGAACTTTAAGGAAGCACAAAGTCGACCTGTCGGTCATAGATCCTAACAGGTTCATAAGCTGACCAATGGATCGGCCTTTGACCATGCCTTTCCGAGCCGCGGCGAGACGATTGACCGGTCAAAGACGAGCTGACCGCACAGTACGATGGCGCCTGAGTTCCAGTGCCGCAGCACTAAGGTAATTCAATCGGAAAGGGTCCCCAAGTCCAGTGTGTCGTCTTTTGGTTTTTGATCGATTCGATTGGTTCTGTAGACTTCGCTCATGAACGCACCGACATCAAGAGAGGTTCGGCTGAAACCCTCCACCGGTCGAACCATTGGCTCGATTTCAGTGTTCTCATTAGGAATAGCGAAGTAGGGGAATGAATATCGCTCGGCACCGGTGCAATTGACGACTTTATGTGGGGTGGAGCGAAAACGCCCGCCGCTCCACAATTCCATCATGTCGCCGATATTGACGACAAACGCACCGGGTGGGCAGTCAGCTCTAATCCAGTCACGACCACATACGGGGCGTACCTCAAGCCCGCCAACCGGGTCGGGATAGAGGATCGTGAACGCGTCAGAATCCTTATGCGGATGGATGCCGAACCCGTCCAGGCCTCGCTTCATTGACGGATAGTGCAAGAGAGTCATGTTCGTCATCGGGGATTTGAAGCAATCCACTAAACTGCATTCACATTGCCCAAGTGTGAGGGCAAAAATTCGCAAGAGCTGATCACTCACCCGATCCATCTCGCGCCAATATGTCAAGACCGTATCGCGAAAATCTGCCGGTTTTTCAGGACAGACGTTGGCTGGAACAACGCCACCGTCGCCTGTCCCGCCGCTGCGCTCGGCATGCAACTTGTAACCCTCATAAAGGTCAGGCTGCTTTACTGTGCCGTCGTTCGCGCTGAACGCTGCGATCGGTATGTAGCCGCGATACAAATCAGGAGTTATCGCGACGCACAATTTCTCGCACTCTGGGCGAGCGAAGAACTCAACCAGAATGTCACGCATTGCCCGGATTATTTCCCCGCCGATGCCATGTCCCGCCAAATAGAAAAAACCAACGGTCTCGCAAGCATCGCGGACGGTCCCGGCTACGTGCGCCTTTTCCGCCTCACTTCCACTTCTAAATCCAGATATGTCGACCAGTGGTATCATTTTCAAAACAGACTTCTTCAAAGCCATTCGCTTTGGTTCAGCATTTCAATCTCACCTTGAACTGTCTGGACTTGGCGCGACAAAGATGTGTCGCTTCTCCGACATGACGTCCCAGAATGACTTAAGGCCGCTCGATCTGCACATACAGATAAGACATGCGAAAATGCCAGCCGCATGGATCGATCTTCTGCTCCTAAATGTTACGCCATCCACCCGTGAGCAAGATGTTTTTTTGGCAAGCAGCGGTCTACTAACCCGCCGTGTGCGTTGTTGCCACCCGACTCGCCTTCAAATGATAAGTCAGTGACAGGGCAATGCAGTGTTTTAGAGCATCTAGAGCTATTGGTTGCTGGTGAGTAAACAGCAGGGCTCTATTCCCTTGAAATTCAAAACTATCCGGATAGTGCGTTCGAAAAGTTCCAATCAAGTTTGTTTGGCAGTGAAAGAACATTGCATAGCGGTCAGGCTCATCTCTAAGAGCATCGATTCTGATCGTGGTTCCAATCTTGGGCTTCGCCGGCAAGTATGCCGGTTGTCCCCATTTTGTCGTCTCAACCAACTCGCCGACACGTTCGGTGGCGCAGGCGGTGTCAAAAATCAACTCTCGCAAACGCATCAGATCCGAGCGCAATTCGCCTGGATAGGCGTCAAATGCAGCTCTGACGCCTGGGTCCTGGATCGG
>JAEKFU010000593.1 GCA_016522385.1 Pseudomonadota bacterium | reverse complement strand
CTTATCCTCGCCGACGACAATTTCGCATCGATCCTGGGCGGCGTCGAAGAGGGCCGCATCGCCTACGACAATGTGCGCAAGGTGATCTACCTGTTGGTGACCACCGGCGTGGGCGAACTGGTGCTGTTCACGCTGGCCATCGCCTTCGGACTGCCGCTGCCGATCTTCGCGGTGCAGCTCCTGTGGCTCAATCTGGTGACCAACGGCATCCAGGACGTGGCGCTCGCCTTCGAGAAGGGCGAACCGGGGGTCTTGCGGCGCCAGCCGCGGCCGCCGAACCAGCCGCTGTTCGACCGCCGCATGCTCGAACAGGTAATGCTGATGGGAAGCTGGATGGGCGCCGCTAGCTTCGCGACCTTCTGGTACCTGCTGGACCGGGGCATGCCGGAAGCGGAGGCGCGAAACATCGTGCTCCTGCTGATGGTGTTGTTCGAGAACGTCCAGGCCTTGAACGCGCGCTCCGAGCGGCGCTCGATCTTCCGCGTTCCGCTGGGCGCGAATCCGTTCCTCGTCGTGGCGGTCGTCGCGGCGCAGGGGCTGCATATCGCCGCAATGTATCTGCCGGGACTAGGGGGCATCCTGGACCTGAACCCGATCAGTTTTCAGACCTGGCTCGCGGTCGCCGGTGTGGCGCTGTCGTTGGCGGCGCTGGCCGAACTTTACAAGGCGCTGCGGCACAGGTCTTTCGGATGACGCCTGTTGCGCCCGCTGGACGTCGTTATGCTCCGCTTGTGGTCAACCAGACCAAGGCGCGAAGCATGCCTAGCCAGCAGACGCAGAAACGCGGTAAAATGATTCCACATGAGAAAGAAGCGCTCTAGTTATGCTCCATCCTCGCAGCCGGGGGAGGGTGCTGAATTGCTTGCTTGCCATGCACGTCGTATCCAGCCGGATGTCATTGCACAGCAAGAAACGCCGGCCCACTTGGATCGCGGACCGGCGTTCCAACCCTGATATTCAGCAGACCCTAGTGCAATCCGGTTTTTACATTTTGGCTTTCTCGGCCCAGGTCGGCATCGGATATTTCAACTCACACGCCGCAAATTCAAACGGGTAGACCGTGCAGTACTTGCCGTTTTGAACCTGCATCAGAATTCCGCGCGTGAGCTCGTTCTGACCGTCAGCGCCGAATTTGATCCCTTTATAGGGAACGATGAGCTGGTTTGCCGGAATGTTCGTCTCCGTCAGTGCCTGGCGGATCTTTTCCGGGTCGGTCGAACCTGCCCGATTGATCGCCTCTGCAAGCGCGATGAAACCGGTAAAGGCCCGTGCCGGCACATCGGAAAGGTCGCGGCCGCCCGAGTTCTTCTTAAACAGCTCATTGACCTTCCCGATCAGCGGGATCCGCTTGGCAAGGTCGGTGTTGAAGGGTGAACGCGTGATCACACCTTCGGCGTCCTTGCCCATGGATTCCAGAAAGCTCGGATCGGTATAGCCGGCATTCTGCGCCACCAGCAGTTTCGGATTGAAATCCAGCTCCTTGGCTGTGCGCAGGAACAGCACGGCATCTGAGGTGTAGGATGACGGCAGGAACATATCGGCATCAGCCGACTTCAGCCGCTGCACTTCGGAGGTCAGCGACGTGGTCTTTGCCCGATACGCGATCTTCTCAAGCACCCTGTAGCCTTTTGCCGTTGCCATCTCGTTCTGGACGCGGCCGCTATCAGCACCCCACAGGGTGTCCTCGTGCATGATCGCGACGCTGCCGAGCTTTTGTCCCATCTTTTTCTGGAAATCATCGGCAAACTCGAACATTAACTGGGTGAATTCGCCGTCATGCGGTGTCACGCGAAAAAAGTATTTGAAGCCCCGCGTGGTAAGCTTTGGCGACGTAGACTCGCCGTTGACCCAGGGAATGCCGGCTCGCTCGGTGACCTGGCTGGCAGCGGCGGTCACCGAGGAATAGTACGCGCCGAACATGGCGTGCACCTTTTCCTGATTGACCATCCGCTCGGCTTCACCCTGTCCGACATCGGGCTTGCCCTGATGATCGCCGACAACGACACGGATCTTGGCGCCGGCGAGGCCGGTCAGTCCGGCGCCCTTGGCCAGCGGCATATCCAGATCGTGTTCCTCATTGATGATCTGAACCGCCGTATTGACCGCGGAAACCGCATCCTTACCCACTTGGGCAACCGGCCCGCTTAGAGGGTAGAGCACGCCGATGACCACTTCCTCGGCCAAGGCCACCGTTGCGCTCGTAACGCCTGTAAGCCAGGCTGCCACAGCCAAACCTAGAACTCGCTTGTACATCAGTTCTCCTCCCGCATATCGATATTTTCCATCGCTTATGATCACCCGATCCACTAATGTGTGTCAAACTGTTACCTCAGCCCGACATTTGTATGTCTTCAGACGTCATCATCCAAGCAATTGTCAGCGGTCTTCTTATGGGACTGATCTACGCCTTGGTGGCGGTGGGTCTGAGCCTGATATTCGGCCTCATGGAAATCGTGAATTTCGCTCATGGCGAATTCCTGATGCTGTCCATGTTCTTCTCGTTCTGGCTGTGGGTGCTCGTCGGGCTGGACCCGCTCCTGTCGATTCCATTGGTGGCAGCGGCCCTGGCGATCTGCGGCTTCGCCACCCACTATGGAATTGTTCGCCATATCCTTAAGGCGCCGATGCTGGCGCAGATTTGCGCTACCTTCGGACTGGCAATCGCCATACGCTCGCTGGCGCAGTTTCTATGGACGCCCGATTTCCGCACAATCCAGGACCCGCTGGTTGCAGGGCGCATTGAAATCGGCGGCATATTCATCGGCCAGCCGCAACTTGTTGCAGGGTTGGTTTGTCTGACCGCCTTCATTGGTCTGTGGCTGTTTGTCAGCCGTACGGAAACTGGCCTGGCGCTGCAGGCCACGGCACAAGACCGAGAGGCGGCCGCTGTCATGGGCATTCCGACGGACCGGATGTTTGCCTTGGGCTGGGCAATCGGCCTGGCGTGCGTTGCCGTGGCTGGCTCAATGCTGTCGGCCTTCTATTTTGTCTTTCCTGACGTCGGCATCAATTTTGCGCTTTTGGCCTTCGTTGCCGTGGCACTGGGTGGCTTTGGCAGCATCATGGGCAGCCTGGCCGCCGGAATTTCAATCGGCCTGGTGGAGTCACTGGGCGGTGTCCTGATTAGTCCGTCCTACAAGTCGCTGATTGTGTTCGGCCTTTATTTTGCCGTCGTGCTCATCCGACCGACCGGCCTGTTTGGAAGGTACTGATTGCATGGCGGATGCACGGCAAACTGCGCTCAGCGAGGCCCTTAGCGAGCCGGTATGGCCTGCATCGCCACCGCTCTTCAGGATCGCCGGTGTCGCTCTTGCGGTGGCACTGCTTGCATACCCACTCGTCTTTACCGGCACTTTTTCCCACCATCTGATGATCATGATATTCCTGCACGCAATCATGGCCCAATCCTGGAACGTGATCGCCGGCATGTCAGGGCAGATCAGTCTTGGACATTCCTTGTTCTTTGGACTGGGCGCCTATGCCAGCGCCGTTCTCTATGTGAAACTGGGGGTGACACCTTGGGTTGGGCTTGTCGCCGGGATGTCGATTTCAGCATTGGTGGCCGCCGCCATCGGCATCCCGACCTTGCGTCTGCGCGGTCACTATTTCGCCATTGCCACGCTGCTGATCGGCATCAGCGCTCAAATCATCTTCCAGCGCTGGGAATGGGTCGGCGCGGCCTCAGGCATCTGGATGCCGATTGAAAGAAACAACCCGTGGCTCGCGTTTCAGTTCCACGGCACCAAGTTGCCATATTACTATCTCAGCCTGTTGTTTTGCACATTGTCATTTGCCGTCGTGTGGTTCTTGCAGCGGACGCGGCTCGGTATGCGTCTGCTGGCGGTGCGCGATGAGCCGGAGGCTGCTGCCAGCCTTGGCATCGATGTTGCCTGGCACAAGGTCGTCGCATTCATGATTTCTGGCGCCATGATGTCGGCGGCCGGCACCTTCTTTGCGCAATATGTCCTGGTGATCGATCCCGACCGCGTCTTCAATCTAGAACTTTCGGTCCTTGCGCTTCTGATGGTCGTGCTCGGCGGCACCGGCACCTTGTGGGGGCCGGCACTTGGTGCAGCGATCCTCATACCGCTGTCCGAATTCACCCGCACCTGGTTCGGCGGCACTGGCGGTACTGTTGATCTCATCATTTATGGCATCCTCATTCTGCTGATCTGCATTTATCAGCCGCGCGGGCTGCTCAGCCTGGTGACGGAAAGGCTCAGGCGCCGGGTGGATACGCTATGACGGAGCTGCTGAAGGTCGTCGGCTTGTCCAAACGGTTTGGCGGCGTGAAAGCAAATGAGGACATTTCTTTCGATGCCCGTAAGGGCGAGATACTCGGCATCATCGGCCCCAACGGAGCGGGAAAGTCGACCCTCTTCGATCTGTTGACGGGCTACCAAGAACCCGATTCCGGTACTGTCGTTCTGAATGGCCACACCATCACCGGCATGCGGCCCGACCGCATCAGCCGCATGGGAGTAGGCCGCACATTTCAGAAGTTGAAACCTTTCCCGGATTTGACACTGATCGAGAACGTCATGGTTGGCGCATTGGCCCGCACGTCCAACATCCGCGAGGCGCGGGACCAAGCGCTCGAGGCGATCGCATTCGTCGACCTGCTGGCAAAACGCCACAGCTTTGCGCGCGAGCTCAGCACCGGTCAGCGCAAACGGCTGGAGCTGGCGCGGGCATTGGCCACCGGTCCGCGTTTGCTGTTACTGGATGAGGTTACCGGCGGTGTCGATCAAAAGACCATCCCCGGTCTCATAGATCTGGTACAGGCATTGCGCGGCCGCGGCATCACCATCCTGACGATCGAGCACAACATGCAGGTCGTTATGGAGGTTTCCGACCGCATCCTCGCGCTGCAGTTCGGCAAGCGCATTGCCTTCGGCCTGCCGGATGCGGTGCGTAGCGACCCCCACGTCGTCGATGCCTATCTGGGAAGCGCCGATGCTGCTTGAATTGAAAAATCTCGAAGTGGCCTATGGCGACTATCAGGTTGTATGGGGTGTCTCGCTCAACGTCGATGAAGGAGAAGTCGTAACCTTGCTCGGGCCGAACGGGTCGGGCAAGAGCACGGTACTCAACACCATCAGCGGGCTGGTGCCGGTGATGCGCGGCGACATCCTGGTTTCCGGCGCCAGCATCATCGGCCGGCCGACACACCATCGCGCCGGCCTCGGCATTGCGCATGTGCTGGAACGCCGCCGGGTGTTTCCTCACCTGACCGTGCAGCAGAACCTGCTACTTGGCGCATGGCATCGCGAAGCCCGCAGCAAGCGGGATGCGACAATTGCAAAGGTCGCCAGCATGTTTCCCATTCTGCGCGACCGCGCCAATCAACTGGCGAATTCCCTGTCAGGCGGAGAGCAGCAGATGCTTGCCCTGGCCCGCGGGCTCATGGCCATGCCGCGGCTGTTGATGGTGGACGAGCCGTTTCTCGGCCTTGCACCGCAGATCGTTGAGCAGATGAAGGACATATTCGAGAACATCCGCAAGACCGGTATCGCCATATTGTTTATCGAGCAGAATGTCCGGCTGGCCCTTTCCATGGCTGATCGCGGCTATGTGTTGGAAAGCGGCCGGTTGGCCGTGGCTGGTGAATCGAAAAGCCTTGTCAACGACAAGACTGTGCGCAAGGTCTTCCTGGGCGAATAGCAGGCTTTTCGAAAGACACGTTCTAGAAAGATGCCAGATCTGCGTTTTTTATGCTGGTGATGAGCATCGATCCCGGCTTGTGGGTAATGCAAATGGGCGGCCGCGCCTTTTTAACCGCCACCTGGGGTGTCACGCCGCAGCCCCAAAACACCGGGATCTGATCGTTGCCGATTGCCGGCGGGTCGCCGAAGTCGGGTTTCATCAGATCTGCGATGCCGATGAGGTCCGGCCGTCCGATATGCACCGGTGCACCATGCACGCCGGGGAACCGGCTGGTGATCTGAATGGCGCGGATGGCATCGGCTGGTGACAGCGGGCGCATCGAGACGACCATGTTGCCTGAAAACCTGCCGGACGGCGTGCAGGCGATCGAGGTGTGATACATCGGTACGACTGTGTCGCGCTCGATATGCTGAAGCATGATGCCTTCTGCCAGTAAGGGCAGTTCGAATGAGAATGAGCAGCCGAGAACAGTTGTGACAAGGTCCTCGGCCCAATAGCCCATGATGTCGCTCGGTTCGTCGACAAGTTCACCGTCGCGAAAGACGCAGTATCGCGGAACATCAGTGCGAACGTCGATATCGCCCAAGCCGGGAAGTTTCGGGTCGCCAGGGGTGCCCATGCCGATAACCGGGCAGGGTTTGGGATTCCGTTGGCAGAATGCGGCGAATTCCATGGCATAGTCCCGCGGCAGAATGCAAAGGTTTCCTTGGACAAAGTCGCGCGCGACTGCCGCCGTATGACCCGCATACTCACCGCGTCGAATGATCGCCCGCGCTTCCCGAGGGTCATCGATCCGCATCATTGGGTTAGGTGTTTCAGTTTGCAATGATTTGCTCATGCTAGGGTCTGTTGAGTATCCGGGTTGCGGTGCTGGTCAGCGCCATCATCTGTGCATGTCTCGGTCCGACGATCCACCAGTATCTTCTGGCGCGGGGCCCTATTGTTCGCATGGCACTCAATTGTAACAGCGCCTTCCCATGGACACAAATGCCCGAAAGTTGCCGTTGGCCAAAGTACGCCATTTGCATCGTTTCTTGGCTAAACACGAGGGGCCCCATTGACGACGATGATCGCGCAAGGTGTCGCCAGTTCCAATGTCCCGAACGGCAGCTAATGGCACTTCTCGGAAGAACGGCATGCAGATCATTAGAGTCCGTTGTTCACCCAATAGCCGACATTCGAAATTCGTTGTCCCTTCTTGCAGCGATTTCGTCTGTTCAACCCCTGATAACGGACCTCGAAGTCATCAGGCTGTCATGAGCGTTGTCGACCCAGAGCGGCCATTGGTGGCTTTCAATGTTTCGTACTCATCCAAGCTCATTTAAGTCAGAAAGAGATCGGAATCCCGACCCCGCTCTTTTATCCTAGCACGCTTGGATGTGGCCAGATCATCTTGGCGGAACGAGAATGGATCAAACGACTTACGATCGAACAGCACCGCTTGCTGCATCGCAAAACCGCCGCCTAATATGTCCAAGCAAATGTGCCGGTGCCTCCTCTAAACCGGCCAACCGTCCAGGCAACTAAGCAATGCGCACTCGCTTTTTCATCATCCGTGACCCTCGCGCCAGTAGGTATGGACGTTATGTATTCAACACAACGCTGGAGAGCCTCCGTGACTCCGGCTCTCACGTCGAAAGCGTGTCGGTCGAGAGACGCGAGGACGGCGCACGCCTGGCCAGGGAAGCAACGCAATCGGGAGCTTTCGATGCCATCGTGGGCGCGGGCGGAGAACGCATGATCCACTATGTCGCCGCGGGGCTTGTCGGCGGTGCGACCCCCCTTGGCGTAATTCCGACCGGAACGGGCAATGTCTTTGCCAATGAGCTCGGATATTCCTTCGCGCCATTTGCGCTCGCGCGGACCCTTCAAGCCGGCTCCGTTGAACACATCCCTGTCGGTGAGGTGAACGGTGAGGTGTTCCTCTCCCTCGTGAGTGTCGGCTACGATGCGGAGGCCGTGCGTCATTTCACGACAGCAAATCCACGCTTTCTCGGGCGCGCTTCGTACTTTTTTCCTGTTCTGCGTGCGCTGGTGGGCAGACCGTCCAGGCCGCTCGTGGTGGAGA
>JAEKFU010000570.1 GCA_016522385.1 Pseudomonadota bacterium | reverse complement strand
GAGTGACGGGACTCGAACCCGCGACCTCCGGCGTGACAGGCCGGCACTCTAACCAACTGAGCTACACCCGCGCATTGGGAACGATATTTGTCTCGTTGGTGGCGTTGAATTACGAGCTTCGAGGGAGCAAGTCAAGCAGGATTGGTTCAAAGCGGCGTGCAAATTTCCACGCCCAGGCGACAGATAAGTCGTCGTCGATACGGACTCCGACTTCGGGGAAACGCGAGTTACCGATGCGCCAGACGACATCGTAGGCATCGCCTTTGGCGACGAAGTTGCCGGTGCCGTGATACTGTCCGCCGCCGCCAGAATTCTCACCGGCCAACGATTAGCGGCCTTCAAACCCGGCATAGCCTGCATCAGAGGCCATCAATGCAACTGTAATGATGGTTGGACGTGTGATCCGACGCAATGAGATTGCCATGCCAATCTACCCTTGCCGCTCCTGCAGGACTTTGGTCCATCCCTAGAGTTCCGGTCATGGCGTGCTTTGAACCAGCCGGCCTGAACAGGACCTTTGCGCTTATCCTGCAGCATTGGCACATCGTGAAAACTCGATCTCGATGTTATTTGCCTTCAAGTCATCCCAGGCCAGAACCAGCACTTGTGATAAAATCTTGTTCAATCCGCTCGCAACCCTGTCGGCCAACAACTCCGGACCGAAATTGACCCCGAAATCCATTGATTCAGATCAAGTCAGACTTGACGGCAAACGGGTATGGCTTGATGTGTTGGAATCTTGTCAGGATGAGGCTTTGCGATGCGCGGATTGCTTCAAAGGGTTGGCAAATGGCTTCGGGATAACCAGGAGCGGCAGTATCTTCAAGGCTTGAGCAATGTAGAGTTGATGGACTGTGGCTATTCACGCGCCGATATGATGACAGCCTTGGCGGCACCCAAAGATACGCGGCAGCGGATGCAGTCTATGGCTACAGCATATGGCCTACCGCCTGATGCCCTGAACAAGGAGCATTGGCGGGCGATGGATATTGCACGTGCCTGCGGGCAATGTCGCGAACGGGCAATGTGCAGGCGTTGGCTGAACGGCCAACAGACTGATGTCAGCGCCGATGAGTTTTGCCCGAATGCAGAACATTTTGCCGAAATGGCCATGTCGCACGGTGTGACAACAACAGCCTATGCGCGCCGACAAAAGTCGCGTGACAGCTTTTGAGGCTGTTGAGCCTGAGATCGGCACAATCGTTTGTCCGTCTATATTGATAGCCTGAAGCCAACCGCGCAAGCTCAAACAACCTTGACCTGAGTCAAGGCTGCAAGCAAGTTACCAAATCACATTTGCTCAGTTTGAAGCATCCTACTCGGGGGATTTGTTTGTTCAGTTATGGCGACGCGTCGCAAAGCACAATCCAAGAATGTCAAGCCGCTGGCAGCCGGGTCCCTGCGGCCGGCCTGTGATCCCAAGGGCCTCGGGTTCAAGTCAACTGACGAACTGGAGCCGATTGACCGGTTGATCGGCCAAGATCGCGCCCTCGGCGCCATCCGTTTCGGCACCAGCATTGATCGACCCGGCTACAACATGTTCGTCCTCGGCCCTCAGGGCTCAGGCCGCCATACTGCCATCCTGTCTTATCTTAAGCGCAAGGCTGCCGATGCACCGGCGCCCGACGACTGGGTTTATGTGCACAACTTTACCACCGCCCACTGCCCACAAGCTCTGCGCCTGCCGGCCGGCACGGCGGTACCTTTTCGTGACGCGATGGCTGAACTGGTCGAAGACCTGCGTGGCGCAATCCCGTCGCAATTCCAGTCCGATGAGTACCGCGAAAAACGCCGTGCCATTGATGCTGATATCGAGGAAACCCAGGAAAAGGCGTTTGAGGAGTTACGTAAGAAGGCCGAAAGCCACAATGTCGGCATTCTGCGCACGCCGATGGGCTTTGCGCTGGCGCCAATGCATGACGGGCAGGTACTCAAGCCGGAGGTGTTCAACGCCCTACCGGTCGAAGAACGCCAGGCCATAGAAGCAACGATCGACGAACTGCAAAAAGATCTCGCCGCGATACTGGAACGCCTGCCGCTGCTTGAAAAGCACCGCCGCGAGAAGATCCGCAATCTTAATGCAGAGCTAACCGGCATGATCGTCGATGCATCAATCAAAGCGGTCGCCGACAAGTTTGCCGGCATTGAGGCCATTCAAACCCGGCTTACCGAGATCCGCCAAGACCTTGTGCATAATGTCGAACTGTTTCTGCCGGCGGCCGAAACCGAGGCGGCCGCTGCACAACCTCCCCTCGCTCGTCCGTCGGACATGAGGTTCAACCGCTATCTGGTCAATGTAATGGTGGCAAAGGATGGTGACAGTGATCAACTTGGCGCCCCCCTGGTCAATGAAAACCATCCGACACTGTCCAATCTGGTCGGTCGCATCGAGCATCGGTCGCAGCTAGGTGCGCTCGTCACCGATTTCACCATGATCCGGCCGGGCGCGCTGCATCGGGCCAATGGTGGCTATCTGGTGATCGACGCCCGTAAGGTGCTTACTGAATTGTTGTCCTGGGAAGCGCTGAAACGGGCCTTACGCAGCAACACGATCACCATCGTCTCGGCCGCCGAACAACTCAGCCTGGTCAGTACGGTCTCACTGGAACCGGAACCGATACCGCTGAACGTCAAGATCGTCCTGATCGGCGAGCGCATGTTGTATTACCTGCTCACCACGCTAGATCCGGACTTTGCGGACCTGTTCAAAGTGGAGGCCGATTTTGACGAAGAGCTACCCCGCTCGCCTGCGAATGTCGCCCTTTACGCCCGCCTTATCGCAACCATCGCCAAACGTGAGAACCTCCGCCCGCTCAATGCTGGCGGCGTTGCCCGTCTTATAGAGGAAACCGCCCGTCTGGCTGAAGACGCCGAACGCTTGTCGCTGCGGATCGGCCGGCTTGCCGATCTGCTGCGCGAAGCCGATCACTGGGCAGGCGACGCAAGACGGCGGCGCATTACAGCGGCAGACATCGACAAGGCCGTTGCCGAGCAGATCTACCGGTCCGACCGAATTCGTCAGCGCAGCCACGAGAATATCGAACGCGGCACCGTGCTGATCGACACCGATGGCGAAGCAGTCGGTCAAGTGAACGGCCTGTCGGTAATTGGCCTGGGCAATTTCAGTTTCGGCCAACCGTCTCGGATAACCGCACGGGTCCGCATGGGGACGGGAAAGGTCGTCGATATCGAACGCGAAACCAAACTCGGTGGTCCGCTGCATTCAAAGGGTGTTTTGATCCTGTCTAGTTTTCTGGCGGCGAACTATGCCCTTGATGTGCCAATGTCGCTGTGGGCGAGCATTGTATTCGAGCAATCCTATGGCGGGGTGGACGGTGACAGCGCATCGTCTGCAGAACTTTATGCCCTGCTCTCCGCACTGGCCGAAGTGCCGCTCAAGCAGTCACTGGCGGTAACGGGATCGGTCAACCAATATGGCCAGGTTCAGGCGATTGGCGGCGTGAACCAGAAGATTGAGGGTTTCTTTGACATCTGTCACGCAAACGGTCTGACCGGAGGCCAAGGTGTCCTGATCCCCGCGTCAAATGTTAAGCACTTGATGCTGAGGAACGATATCGTCAATGTGGCCGCTAGGCGGCGGTTTCACATCTACTCCGTTGGAACCATCTCTGAAGGCATCGAATTGCTCACCGGGTTGTCGGCTGGAACGCGTGACCGGCAGGGTGAGTTTCCAAAGGATACCATCAACGGGCTTGTCGAAGCGCGGTTGCGGCAGTTTGCTTTTACTCGCAAGACATTTATCGGCGGCAACAAAGATGAGGACAATGCAGGAGAAGCCGAGTGATGACTGACAATGAGCAGCATGATACCTGCCGCATCGTTATCGGTTTAAAGGCGGCTTCAGACATCGACACCTCTGTTGATGCAGCGACGACGCTGGCTGCAGCGGTGAAGGCCGAGGTGGTCGGACTGTTTATTGAAGAACAGGCGATGATCGATCTGGCCGGCTTGCCGTTTGCTCGGGCCATGAGTATCGGCGCCACACGGCCGCAGCGCGTTACCACGGAGGCTATGGCACAGGCGTTTTCACGCGGTGCACTGATGTGCCAGCGCTCCCTTTCGGCACGCGCACAGAAGGCGCAAGTCAAGTGGTCGTTCAGCGCTGAACGCGGCAGTCTGCCGGAGAAGATCAAGACGGCGCTGGCGGTAGGTGACTATCTGGTCCTGTCCAGCGAAGGCCATGGCTTTGGCTCTCATCCAGCAATCGATGAACTTCGGGCTGCGGCCAGCCGGGCGCGCGGGGTGATGATTGCAGCCGCGCCTGCGACCCGACCGCGCAAGGGGCCGGTCATCGCGGTCGATGATGGAGATGCAGCAGGCGAAGTGACAGTTGCTCTGGCAGTGCGCCTGGCCAAGGTCACCGCAGCGCCACTCATGCTGTTTGTCATTGCTGCGAGCGATGGTGAGGCGGATCGCATTGTTCGGCGCGCCCATGAACTGGCCGGTCCTGACATCTCAATCACCATCCACCGTTTTGCACCCGGTGCGCCGCGTTCAATCGCAGCAGCCTTCATGCATGTCACGCCGTCCTTTGTCGTTGCGGACCTGGAGGGCGAACCATTCCGCAACGATGATACTGCACTGGCCCTGTTTCGCGCAGCCAGGGCGCCCGTGATCATGGTGCGGGCCGGAGCGTCTGAGGGAGCACCCTAGAGCGTTTCTTTCTCATGTGGAACCATTTGATGGTCCAAATCCGGTCACTCGGCTAGTTACGGAACGCAGCGCGATGTGG
>JAEKFU010000537.1 GCA_016522385.1 Pseudomonadota bacterium | reverse complement strand
CGCTTGTGGTCAACCAGACCACGGCGCGAAGCATGCCTAGCCAGCAGACGCAGAAACGCGGTCAAATGATTCCACATGAGAAAGAAACGCTCTAGTTCAACGTAGTATGTGTCAGGCGCCTTCGATTTCGTTTGGGTCGAATTTGTATTCGCTTGCGCAGAACTCGCAGGTGGCGGTGATCTGACCGTTGGTTGTCATTTCCTTGCGTTCATCTTCGGAAAAACTGCGGAGCACAGTCTCGATCCGGTTGCGCGAACATGAGCATTTGTCATGCACCGGTACTGCCGGGAATACCGTGACACCATCCTCATGATAAAGCCGATACAAGAGACGCTCGGGCTCCAGCGTCGGATCGAGGATTTCATGGTCTTCCACAGTGTCCAACAGCAGACGGGCTCTGACCCAGTTGTCGTCTTCAACAACGGTCTGTTCAGCGCCGGCGGGCGCGTCGCCGGAGGAAATTTCCATTGCGCTGATGCCACCGTCATCAGGCAGGTGCTGTACCATGATGGCACCAGCCCGCCAGCTGTCTGGTGTGTCGGTGCCGCGGTCCATCAAAGGCCCCGATGATATCATCAGTCGGGTCGGAATTTGTTCGGACTGGAGAAAATATCGATGCGCAGCATCACTAAGACCATCGCCGTCCAACGCCACGATACCCTGATAACGGTCGGAGTGGCGACCCTGATCGATCGTCATGGCAAGATGCCCAGCACCGAGAAGGGCGGCCGGCGACACGTTGCCCGATCGTTCCAGATTGGCCACGACATCGGCATCGAACTGGGCATAGCCGCGTACTTGGCCGGGGGTTGCGAAATCACACACCAGCATGTTGACGGCACCATCTGAACTAGCCTGCAAAATAAATTTGCCATCGAATTTGAGCGAAGCGCCGAGCATGGCGGTCAACGCGACAGCCTCGGCAAGGAGTGCCGACACGGGAGCCGGATAGCTGTGGCGATGGACAATTTCATTAGCCACCTCACCCAAGCGTACGACCCGGCCGCGAATGCCAAGTGACTTTACGGCAAACGGCAATACCAGGTTGTCAGGCGGCAATTCCACAGTTGTGTGCATCATCTGTTGTGCGCTCACGTCTTGCTCTCTTGTATGCTCGCAGACCAATAGTTCATCGCCGCATGACCGCCTAATATGGGCCGCGCGGGTTCAAATTGCCACTCTGGCAAGTTGCCCTTTCGATCGGCTACTTGGATGCTTACCCAGAGTTGGCAGTTCGCGCGCTCGGTGGAATCAAGTAAGTTTGAAAATATTAACAACCAATAGTTGTTGTTTTAAAAAACCACAACCTGTTACAAATGGATACATAATTGGCAAACGAATCATACAAGCACTGAATATGATCAGCGAATGCGATTGGGTTGGGGTGAAGTCGCTGTCAGCTGCGTTCATGGAGTTTCTGGATATTGGGAATTCTTTCAACGAGGACCGCACAAAAAATGCCGGCAGGAATTTCAGTTATGGGGAAATCCGATAATCAAATCAACGATGATGGCAATGAGTTGCACCGTTCAGCCGAAATCCGTGCGATTCTGGCTATGAGCAGGACGGCACGCGACGACGCGGCCAAGCTTGGTTTGAAATTTGAAGCCTATCTGCTCGACATGGCCGTCGTGGCCTTGTCTGAACAGCTCCAGAGGCAAGACTAGCAACAAGCCATCGCGTGTTGGACTCTAAGTTGCGAGGGGAGGGATGGTCCGGGTGGAGCAACGGCGGCACGGATCAACAAGGCATCCGTGGTCTGGAGCGCCATTTTGTTTCCATCCGGACTTTCCCGGCAAACCAGGATTTGGTGCCCCTTGGTCTTCTGACACCAGGATCTGTTGAGAATTATGGCTGTGGCGCCGGGTTGACAGGATTGTTTCAGGTCAAGTTCGTGCTCCAGAGCTGCCGACATTTGGTTTAGCCCATTTCACCTCTAGAGAATGCCACTCAGGCACCAGGCAAGGATTGCCTTTTGCACATGCAGACGATTCTCGGCTTCATCGAATACTACCGATTGAGGCCCGTCGATCACGTCGGCTGTGACCTCCTCGCCGCGGTGCGCCGGCAGGCAATGCATGAAGACGGCATCCGGCTTTGCAACGGCCATCAAGGCAGAATTCACCTGATACGGCTTCAACAGGTTGTGCTTGGTGCCCTGACCTTCCTCATGGATTGACAACCACACATCCGCAACGACGCAATCCGCTCCTGCGACAGCGGCTTGCGGATCTTCGGTGACGGTTACATTTGCATTGTTTTGTTTACACCAGTCGAGGATTTCAGACGCCGGCTGCAATGGCTCAGGGCTAGCGATACGCAGATCGAAACCAAAACATCCCGCAGCATGCATCCATGAATTGGTGACATTGTTGCTGTCGCCGCTCCAGGCCACGGTGAGATTGGACAGATCGCCCTTTTTTTCCTGCAAGGTCATGACATCTGCCATGACCTGACAGGGATGAGTTGCGTCCGTCAGACCGTTAATAACCGGCACAGTGGCGAATTCGGCCAGTTCGGTAAGCTTGGATTGCTCAAATGTACGGATCATGATGGCATCAACAAATCGCGACAGGACACGCGCGGTATCGGCAACTGTTTCACCGCGCCCCAGCTGCAGATCGTTGCCAGACAAGAGCATGCTCTGGCCACCCATCTGGCGCATTGCGACATCGAACGAGACTCGGGTACGGGTCGAGGGTTTCTCAAAAATCATCGCAAGGATGCGGTTCTCCAGTGGCCGATCCGGCTCTATGAAGCCCTGGGGGCGGCCAGAGCGGGCAGCCTTCATCTCGTGCGCGGCCTGGAGAATGCGATGCAGTTCTTCTGCTGCAGCGCGGGATATATCGAGAAAATGCTTCGGTGACGCAACCATGGGCGCAAAAAATTCTTAAGCCCGCGCCTGTTTGACGGTGGCGTTGTCGGCGAACTGGGCACAGGCTGTTTCGATGCACGCAATAGCGTCATCGATATCCGCCTCGGAGATAATCAGGGGCGGCAGAAGCCGAACCACATTGTCGCCTGCAGCGACCGTCAAGAGGCGCTGCTCAATGCAAGCTTGCACGAACTCGGTATTCGGTACGCGGCATTTGATGCCGATCATCAAACCGCTGCCGCGGATGTCTTCAATCACATTAGGGAATTCGTCCTTCAGCCTCGCCAGTTTCTGGGTAAGCGTGATACCGATCTGCCGGACACGATCGAGAAATCCATCCGCGAGCACGACATCGAGCACCGCGTTGCCGACCGCCATGGCTAATGGATTGCCGCCGAAAGTCGATCCGTGTGATCCAGCGGTCATGCCCTGTGCGGCATTCTCGGTCGCCAAACAGGCACCCATCGGGAAACCGCCACCAATTGCCTTGGCAACGGCCATAATGTCCGGTGTCACCCCGGCCCATTCATGGGCAAACAGTTTACCCGTGCGGCCCACGCCGCATTGCACTTCGTCGAACAAAAGCAGTAGTCCGGTGTCATCACAAATCGCCCGCAGTTGCTTGAGGATCGCTGTCGGCAATGGCCGTATGCCCCCCTCGCCCTGAACCGGTTCGACCAGCACACCGGCGGTCTCACCGGTGATTGCCGATTTCAAGGCCTCAATGTCGCCGAACGACACCTGGTCGAAGCCCTCAACGACTGGTCCAAAGCCAGCCAGGTGTTTTTCCTGCCGGCCTGCGGCCAACGTTGCTAGTGTGCGGCCGTGAAATGCGCCCTCAAACGTAATGATGCGATAGCGCTCTGGCTGGCCAATGGCGCTGTGATGTTTACGTGCCATCTTGATGGCGCATTCCAGCGCTTCAGCGCCGGAATTAGTAAAGAACACCGTGTCGGCGAAACTGGCCTCGACCAAGCGCTCAGCCAAGCGCTCTCCTTCCGGAATCTTGTACAAATTAGAGGTGTGCCAGAGCTTCTGTGCCTGGCCGGTTAGGGCTTCCACAAGATGCGGATGTGCATAGCCAAGCGCGTTGACGGCAATTCCTGCACCAAAGTCGAGGAACTCCTCGCCGTTGTCAGCGAACAGACGGGCGCCTTTGCCATGATCAAACGCGAGATCTGTCCTAGCGTAGGTCGGCAAGAGTGGCGTTATCATCGGGTTGGCTCCGGCTTGCGGCAAAATCTTGGCCCGGCGGCGGCAATGATACCTCGTTTTGCGCCATGCAAAAACCTAAGCGCCACCGTTCGATCGGCGGCGCTTGCATCATCGCCTTTGACTTATATGCCGAAGATGCCCAGCGGTCAACGCGCCCGCATTGAGCTGCGCGTCGGCTTCTCAACATGAGTCAGAACGTCGCATGGACCACTGATTCGACAGGTTGTTAAGTTATGGTTAACGTTGGTGATGTGCTGAAACTGGGGAAAACCACAAGGAAAATCCACTCGAATTCTTGCGCCTCCAGCCGAAGATATAGTAGCTTTCAGCTCATCAACTACGAAATGTAGTGTCTTCAAGTAAGCGTTTCGCGTGCAACGACTGGAATTGACGATTCCGGCGAACGAGAAGGGATTCCGGGTGACATCACAGGACATCAACGGCACCGGCGGTAAATTGCCGTGGACAGAGGAACGAGTCGAGGTGCTCAAGAAGCTATGGAACGAGGGCTTGAGCGCCAGTCAGATTGCGGCGCGCCTGGCTGGTGGCGTTACCCGCAACGCCGTGATCGGCAAAGTTCACAGGCTGGGTCTGTCCGGACGCGCAACGACCTCCAGGGTCTCAACAGCCAGACCACGGCGGCCACGCCAACCTAGCCATCCGGGTCGGCACGGCGGTCTGCGAACCGCAGGAGCGACAGCCCTTAAGCCTCAGGCGTATTCGAAGCCGGCACCCTTGCCGGAGCCTGAACCAGAGCCGTTGCGTCTTGTCGATATGCCGGAGGGCGGACGGATCACAATCTTGATGCTATCGGATAAGACATGTCGCTGGCCAATTGGCGATCCCGGCAGCGAGGAGTTCTGTTTTTGCGGTCATGAACCGAAATCAGGCATGCCCTATTGCGACTACCATTCACGGGTTGCTTATCAGCCGCTGCAGGAACGCCGCAGCCAACGGCGGGCCTCCAACCGGTAAATGACGACCGGGCCAGGCCGATGCAGTCTGGCCCACCAAACTTCAACCAAGTTCACGAGGCGAAAAGGCGCAGATTTAATGTGCGGCGCGATGGGGTGATCCTAAATCAGGTGTGGTTTTGATGAAAACAAAACCAAAAAAACCTGATCGACTTCAATACGATAAAGGACGATTCATGTTTCAGATAATTCCATCTGGGACCCTAGTCCAGTCGGTTGGCAATAGATGCACTAGCAGATGCTGATCCAACCCCCTTGCCAACGATCGTGAGGAACTTTTCAAGTTCAACTGCCGGTGCATTGGCGACATAGATAACATCTTTGTCGCGCATGCTGATCGACTGGGCGAAGAAATATTGGTTGGGATCCTGCAGATTGAGGCGATAGATGACGGGCACCACATCACTCGAGCCCTCCGGCACCGACGCGCCGGCAAGATCATAGGCCCGGTTTACCGGTTCAAACCGCATCATGAATACACCGGTCGGATCGGCACGGCTGTCCGACAGGCCGCTGACATTTCCGACGGCCTCGAGCAGCGTCAGTCTCGACGCCAGAAAATCGTGCTTTCCCTTTTTTTAAACCGCGCCAAATGCCGAGTAGGTCTTTGGTTTTCGCTCGACATGAATTTTGTCGCCGGGTTGGACGAACAAGTTGTTTTGCTGCGACTGAACCACCTGATCCAGATAGGTTACGCCTGTCTTTTTGCCTTGAGAATATCGAATCTTGGTCTCGTAGCTTGGATCACGCGCGCCACTGGCACCGGCAAGCACATCAAGCAGCGTATCGCCGCGCATGGACAAAGGATAAATGCCAGGCGCACCGACATTGCCGGAGACGGTCACGACATTGGCAACGTTCTTTATGACTGCAACGTGGACCTGCGGCTCAACCGTCTTGGTCTTGAGCCGCTCCGTTATTGCCAGCGCCACCTCAGCTGGCGTACGGCCACGTGCGCGGATCGCACCGGCATAGGGTATGTGGATTCTTCCACGCGCATCGACGACGACATTGGGAATTTCTCCCCGGTCAACCATGCCTGCAGTACCGAAAAGCCCGCCCTGATCGGCTTCCCATATCTTGACCCCGAGAACATCGCCAGAGCCGATCATGTTGACCCTTGCTGGTCGGCCCTTGCCAAATCGATCGCCCAGGCTGGGTTTGGCAACCTGTGCCAGATAGTTTGCGACCTTCCGGTCCACATCGATCAGTACGAATCCGGAAGTGTTATTGTTGTCATGTGCCTGTTCGACCGCGGCACGGCTCGGCCCTTCATGAGGCAAGCCGGCACAGCCTGCGACTGCCAGCGGCGCAAGGATGCACCCTACGGTCAGCACGGCTCGGCGCAGTGCACTAGGCATATGAAGTTGGCCCCACAAATCCCCCTTGAGCCGCTACTTGCTGACAACTGTCCTCGCGTTGCCACGGCACGAATCATACAGTCCAATAATGACTAGGCATCTTTGGACACCGCAATGCAAGCAGTCGATTCTATGTCAAATATTAACCATTTCTGCCAAAAGTCTTAACAGAAAGATAACGGCCCTTCGCAAAAAGCATTCTCAAAAAGCCCATCATGCGATCAGACCGGGTCGATTTTTGCGATCTTGCCGCTGCAATGGCATTGACCACAATTTCAACCGGACAGGCTGTACGGGTGTAAGGATCAAGATAATGCGGATAGAGCAACAGTGCACCCGCAACCAGTTGGTCAATGGTCAGTCTTCGCGCGCGGCGTGCGGGCGGATTGAGGTCCTCGGTCAATCCCCATCCGGCGTAGAAGGGTTGTCCATGTGTCACAACGCTTATACCGCGCAGCAATGCTTCAAAGCCTGCCAAAGAAGTCGCTGTTTCGACCTGCGAAATGACCGGGAATAGTGACGGCAGAGATCCGCCAGAGTAGACCAAATCGGCCAGTCCGGCCGCTGTAGAATAGTCTATCTTACCTGCTCTAAGTCCTGCTTCGACGTCCGGATGGGGTTTATAAATCAAATGAGCATCCGGATGGCGCAAGCGCACCGCTTTGAGCAGAGCCAGATTGGCACCGCCTACTGACAACGGCTCACTGGCAAACAAATTGGCTGCACCCAGGCGAATTGACTCATCATCGGCAACTTGACCAGGCACAAGAATCACCGGCCGGTCCGTTGGCAGATCAGGCAAATCTGTTTTGCTTGCCAGGTTGTATTTAGTCAATTGCGCGTCGACGATCCGCCGGCGCAACCGCACGGCCTTATCGATATCTGATGGCTGAAACTCGGTTTCCTGTAGGATCAATTCCAGATCGCTGGGGTTGGCGGGATCGTAGTAGATGCCGGAGTTGTCAAATACCAGGGAAAGTGCCGGCACAAAATTCGCACCCAATCCGACGGACCGAAGAAAGCCGTCCTCTACCGTGATCAAGGGTACTTCGGCACCAGTCACCCGTGTGCGGATTGACCTGGCTTTGCTTCCCCAGGCGACTATGGCAGCTTGCCTGCACTTTGCCTGTGTCAGCGCTGCGTCAAGGCCGCTGATAAACTCCGGCGCACCGGCAGCACCGGACAACATGCCGCGCACCAGCGGCCGTTTCCACGCGGTGATGCCATGCGCGATCATCGGACGGCTGTTCTTGTGGTAGTGATCGCGCCGGAACATCAATTGCTCCGCGGCGGTGAAAAAGTCGATCGACCGTCCTGTCCACGCGCAAAAATATTGGCAATACCGGAAGTAAACCACATCGACTATTTCCAAAAGCGACCGCTGACGCCTAAGGCGCGGGATTGGCTGGCGATCATCGGTGAGCCCCCAGCCCGCGTAGAACGGCACGCCAAAGCAGACCACCTCGCAGCCCGCCAGAAGCGCTTCGAAGCCGAGTTGGCTCGAGACGGTGAAGACTTTGCCGACTTCTTCCAGAAGTAGCCAGGGATTGACCGGATCGCTCAGAATCGTCACATCATGTTGCAGGGCCAACCGAGCAAGATAGCCCTCCTTGCGGCCCGTCACGACTTCCGGGTGGAGCTTGACGATGATCTCAGAACGCGGGTTCTCTTTTACCGCACATGCGACCATTTGCTCAAATGTGCTCGAACAGGCAAGACCGCCGGAGATCGAGGCGTCACCTTTGGTCTGGTCAAGCAACAGCACACGGGCACTGCGATCCTTTGAAACGAACCGAGGGGCTTTATCAGGAAAGGGTGTCGCATCATTGTATTTCGAGAGCCGGTTCTTGCGCAGCAGTTCGATTGCCCGTTTGGCGCGTTCGGTGTCTGCGTGGTCAAGCTTTGTGCCATCAAGCAATAGCTGCTCAAGGCGGCTCGGGCGGGTCGCATCGTAGTAAATGCCAATGTCATCCATAATGATCGATTGCGGCACCTCGACTGGTCCCGGCTGCACTGATCGAATGAAGCCATCTTCGAAGGCGAGATAAGGCAGACCGCGGTGTTCGGCGAATTTGCGGGCGCGAATGGCGGTCGGCTTATAGCCCCAGCCGGCAACAGCAGATACGTTACGCGGAACAACCGGCGGAGCAGCGAAACAAGGCTTCAGCCCGCTCAGTCTTCCAACATAGTCGCGCTTTCGCCAAAGTCCCGGTGAGAGAATTGCAACTCGAGCCGACATTCGTTGGATCACAGCCCCATGCTTGCGCAACGACGATTCTAAGCAATGCCGTTTGTCTGGTCTTACCGTCTGTATTGGCGAGCCGGCAAGCAATTTGACGGTTAGCCCATGAATGCGACTCTTAGCATGATCATTCTGCCGGCCATCCCCTTCCTCTGGTGATTGACGATGAAATTGGCTAGTAACAACCCCCTTGGCGCCTCGACGGTTAGCATCCGGCTTCGTCACCAACTTACAAAAGAGAGGCAAAGTTGCGTTTGATCACCATGGCAATACGGGTTGTGTTGCTCGTTGGGCTGGGCGGGACCGCAGTCTTTGCCCAGTCTACAGGAGTGGATGAAGGCGAAAAAGCCGGAGGCACTAAGGACAAACCGTTCACCGTGCCCCTGTTCCGCCATGTGGAACCCGAACCGCCGACCGTAGATCTTAATTCGATCAAGCTCGTGCGCTTCTTGACCGACAAATCATTTCCTCCGTTCAGCTACACTGACGCCAATGGATCGTTGACCGGCCTGAATGTTGCAATCGCCGATGCGATTTGTAACGATCTTCGCATTCGCTGTGAATTTGTCGTAAAGCCGTGGAATGAACTCAAATCGGCGCTAGAAAGTGACAAGGGTGATGCCATTCTGTCGGGCGTCAGAATGAATGAAGAGAGTTTTGAGACGCTCGATTTCACCCGGCCGTATTTTCGCTCGCTTGGCCGATTCGTAGTTCGTGCCGAGAATCCGCTGAAAAAGCCGGAGCAACAGGCGCTGGCCGGACGCCGTGTCGGGGTACTCGCACGCTCAACACACTCGGCGTTCTTGAGAAAGCACTTCAGGCGCTCCAAGATCCTACCATTCGAAAAGAGTAGCGAGGCGCAAGAGGCCCTTAGGACTGGTTCGATCGATGCCGTGTTCGGCGATGCCGTGCAGCTGATGTTCTGGCTGCACAGTGATAGGTCAAAGCGTTGCTGCCGGATGGTCGAAGGCGCTTTCCAGGACCGCAGTTATCTTGATGCGCCGCTGGCGATCGCCGTGAAACGCGGAAACCATCAATTGCGCGACGTCCTCGATCATGGTCTCGACCGGTTGCAGACATCGGGTCAGTTCACGCGCATCTACCGCAACTTTTTTCCGCAAAGCGTTTGGTAAAAATGCCGGAGTTCTTGAAGGACGGGCAGCAAGACGGACCATGCCTGATCCTGGCACATGGCTCCGGCTCGCCCATGGACAGTGATCTACTGAACGCCTTGACCGATCTCGTCGTTATGCAGAATGTCGGAGTCATACGGTTTGAGTTCCAGTACATGGCCAAACGCCGTTTGAACGGTAAAAACGCCCCGCCGCCACGTGCTGAACGTCTCATCGGCGAGTTCAGGTCAGCGATCGAGACGGCGGGGATTGAAAGACCGTTCATCGGTGGAAAGTCGCTTGGTGGCAGGGTTGCCAGCATGTGCGCCGACGAACTTTATGCCGACGGGCTGATCGCAGGTCTGGTTTGCGTGAGCTATCCATTTCATCCGACCGGCAAGCCTGAAGCATTGAGAACCGCGCATCTTGCAGATGTCGCCTGCCCTGTGCTGATCACACAGGGCGAAAAGGATCCTTTTGGCACCCGTAAAGAGATTGCCACCTACAGGCTTGCCGAAACGATCGAGTTCCACTACGCGCCACTCGGAGATCACGATCTTTCACCGCCCAAACGATCAGGCCTCACCACGTTGCATAACTGGCGTAATGCCGCGGCAGCAATCGGTGAATTCATCCGACGGGTGAGCGCTGTTCAGGCTTGTTGATATCTGGCGGTTGCAGCGCGCTCGATGGCGGCGGTGGTTAATTTGTCGAGGCTCAATGTGTCGCGCAAGCGGGCCAGGTACCGAATCTCTTCCTGCCAGATCCTCTGATCGGATATCGCAACTTCGACTGCCAGCGCGTAGGCTGTGGCCGCAAGATGATCCGGCACCGCCTGACGCACCAGGCCAAGCACAGCGTCAAGCCCTTCATCGACCTGCAGGATCTCCCCGCATTCTTGCGTGACATGGGTCAACCGCTCTGGATCAAAACCTTCGAATACCGGCAGTGTCTGAACCAACCGGCCGATGCGGTGCAATTCGCGATCACCGATGCGCCCGTCTACCGCAGTCATGGTGACCATGACATAGATCAGGGCCTGATGAAGACTGACGGTGCTGCTCATGTTGACGTTTCCGGGCTTGGCTGGCGGGGTACAGCGCGGGCGCTGCACAACCTAACTATTCATTCGGGTTGCGGGCTGCAAGTGCCGATAAAATCTTTGACCTGATCGATCGCTTCAACCAGACCGACCCGGGTGATGTCGATATCGGCGGGAAAGGCCGTGCAGAACCGCGTCGCCAGTCGTGAGTCGAGCATCACGAACACGCCGCGATCATCCTGCTGGCGGATGAGACGGCCAAACGCCTGACGCAGTTTCAGACGAATGAGCATGTCCTGATACGCGTTGCCGCCGAACTCCTCACGGCGGGCACGGTGCAGAATTGACGGTTGCGGCCAGGGCACGCGGTCAAGCACGATCAATCGTAAACTGCTGCCTGGCACATCAATACCGTCACGCACTGCATCGGTACCCAAGAGACAAGCGTCGTGCTCGGCGCGAAACATGTCGACGAGCGTACCTGTGTCCATTGGGTCGACATGCTGAGCATAGAGCGGCAGGCCGGCTTCAGCCAGCGGAGCGACGATGCGGCGGTGAACCAGTTTTAGGCGGGAGATTGCCGTGAACAGACCGAGCGCGGAGCCGCCTGATGCGAAAAACAGTTCCCGATAGGCGGCCGCGAGCTGATCCACATCCTGTCGTGAGATGTCGTCGACAACAATGATGCGGGCATTGCAGCGGTAGTCGAACGGGGACTCAAACTGCGCTCGCCCTACCGGGTAAGGCAAATGAATTGCACCAGTGCGCATCTCGGCGTCGCGCCAGTCGTCAGGTGCATCGGGCGGACGGTCCTTAAGTGTGGCGGATGTAATGATCACACTATCAGCTTCGGCCAGGACGGTCGCGGCCAACGGTTCGCTCGGATCGATCCAATGGCTGTGCAGCCCGACATCAACCTCGCGGCCGAATTGCTGCTCGACGGAAAACCATTCGATGAAACGGCGATCGGGGGCGTCGATTAACCGGGACAACATGTCGACCCAGCCGCCGGCCATGATTTCACCGCGGCGCCTCAGGGAGCGAGCCAAAGCCTCAATGCGAGCCCGTTCGGAACTGGCCAGTTCGGCGGCGTCCGTATCGAGTTTCTTCAACAGTCGTGTGGCCAACTCGTTCATCGGCCGACGCAGATCGATCAGACTAGCTGCCAAGGTACCAGCTGCCGCGGCGAGACCATCGATCATCGGCCCGCAATCGGTCTCAAGGGTCTGGGCGTTGTTTGCTTCGGTACGGGCAAGCACCTGCTGGCGCACCAGGATCAGGAACTGCTCGGCTTCACCATCCGGATTTCCGGATTCGATGCGACGCTGCCAACCGGGTCCGGGCAACGCTCTAGTCCCGGCCCTGATCTCGTCGGCGCACCGTTCGGCTTCTTCATCATCGCTGATCAAGTCGCCGAGCCGGTCTTGCAGGCTGCGGCCGCGGCGAGACCGGGTTTCGGGACCGCGTACCCAGCGCCGCAGCTCGGCCGTTTCAAAGCCCGTAAGGTGCCCTGAAAAAGCACTGTCAGCCGCATCGAACATGTGATGGCCCTCATCAAATACCAGACGCGCGAGCCGGCCGGTGGCTTCCTGTTCGTCCTGCGTGACCGGTTGGCCCAACGCCTGGTCAACGGCGGCCTGGTGCAGGACCAAAGCATGATTAGCGATGACGATATCGGCCTTGCGGCTGGCTCGGACATTACGCTCGATGAAGCATTTCCGGTAGTGCGGGCAGGCAGCATAGATGCACTCGCTGCGCCTGTCGGTCAGCCCCAGCGATGATGGCCCGGGCGGGCGGCCCGGTGCAACAGACGGATCTGTAAGTAGTCCCATAAGCCATGCTGGAAAGTCACCGCCGACCATATCGCCATCGCGTGAATAACGCGCCCAGCGGGCAATCAAGGCGGCCAGCAGCATGGTGCGCGGATTTCCGGCGGTGAGCCTGGTAAAGGCCTCCTGCAAGTTCAACAGACAGACATAGTTCTCACGCCCTTTACGAACGACAATCTGGGACCTACGGTCATGAGGGTCGGCAACCAGGCGGGCAGTCTCCTGCTCGAGCTGACGTTGCAAATTCTTGGTATAGGTGGAAATCCATACCGGTTGATGGTTCTTGTGTGCCCAGAGATAGGATGGGACCAGATAACCTAGCGTCTTGCCGAGACCGGTGCCGGCTTCGGCAAGCAGGATCTGATTCTCATGCGGATTCTGTCGCGGCTGAAAGGCACCGGCTGCCGCGGCGCAGTAGTCCATCTGCTGTGGGCGTGCCTCTGCCATCGAGCCGAGCAGCGAGGAAAGCAGTCCTTGCGCCTCTTGGGGGTCAACCGGCATGTGGCTGCCAGGCGGACGCGGGCCTTCCTCGTGCCACTCCGGCAACCGATCCCAAACGTTCAATCCGGTGGCAAAACCAGAGATGTTCGTTGTCGGATGACCCTGCGCCAGCGCCGACAAGACCACCGACGCCCAAGGCCAGTTGGCACGCTGCAAGGCGCTGGCCGTCGATGCGGTTTCGCGCGGATCGGGGAATTTAGGGCTCGCGAGCCGTGCCAGGAGTTCCTTGACGACATTTGACAGAGTGTTTGTTTCATCAGGCGACGGGGGAAGTCCTAGAGCCCGGGCAAAACCCTTCGGTGTTGGTGTTGCCATCAATGCCGGCACGGTGAAGGCGAACAGCTCTGCAGTATCTAGGTGACGGTGGGTCAATGCAACCGCACCTTGATCACGCGGTGATCCGGCGGCAAATGACAGTCGGGAGATCAGAAAACCGGCATGACACACGATATGCGGCTCGGCGGCCAGCCGGCTAAGTGCTCTTGGGGCATCCAGTTGTTGGATGTCACCACTCGTTGAAGCAATGATGGCCGTGACGCCATCGCTGACCGCGACGGGATAGGTGAGTTCGAGATCTGAACTGTATTTGTCGGACACAGGCTTGCTTTAGACGATTCCGTGCAATTCGCGATACTCATAAAGTACGACGTAACCCTTCCGCAAAAGTGGTTGCTCCTTTTCTGGAACATGCTCTAGTGTCGCGCGGCAATTCGCGATCAATGATCGACGCAGGGAATTCCATGGCAAGTGGTAGCGATCCTGCGCTGCTCCAGGAAGCCGCGGTCTCCAAGGCCTGGCCGTTCGAGCAAGCGCGCAAGATCGTCGAGCGCCTGAAACGGCGTAGCGGCGAGCAGAAAGAGGTTTTGTTCGAGACCGGATACGGTCCGTCCGGCCTGCCACATATCGGCACGTTCGGCGAAGTGGCACGCACCACGATGGTGCGACATGCCTTTGAAGTGCTGACCGGCGGTGAGGTGGCAACCCGGCTGTTGTGTTTTTCCGACGACATGGACGGGTTGCGAAAGGTACCCGACAACATTCCCAATCGTCAAATGATGGCCGAACATCTCGGCAAGCCGTTGACGCGAGTTCCCGATCCGTTCGGTACCGATGAAAGTTTCGGCGCGCACAACAATGCACAACTGCGCTCGTTTCTTGACCGGTTTGGTTTCGAGTATGAGTTCGCCAGTTCGACCGAGTATTATACGTCAGGCCGGTTCGATGCAGCCCTCTTGACCATGCTCGAGCGCTACGAAGAGGTGATGGCGATCATGTTGCCGTCGCTACGCGCCGAGCGGGCCGCAACCTATTCACCGTTTTTGCCTTTGCACCCCAAGACCGGCATCGTAATGCAGGTGCCGATCAGCGAACGCAAGCTCGAGGCGGGCACGATTGTGTGGAGCGATCCGGACAGTGACGAAACATTCGAAACACCGGTGACCGGCGGACATTGCAAACTCCAATGGAAGCCTGACTGGGCGATGCGCTGGCATGCGCTGGGCGTTGACTACGAGATGTCTGGCAAGGACCTGATCGACTCGGTTCAGCTCGGAGGCAAGATTTGCCGAGCGCTCGGCAGCCCGCCACCTGAAGGGTTCAACTACGAGCTATTTCTCGACGAGAAAGGCCAGAAAATCTCAAAGTCGAAGGGCAACGGCCTAACGATAGATGAATGGCTGCGCTATGCGTCGCCGGAGAGCCTGCAATTGTTCATGTATCACAAACCACGCGAGGCCAAGCGGCTCTATTTCGATGTCATCCCGCGCAATGTTGATGAATATTTTTCTCATGTCGCCGGATACGAAAAACAAGACCTGAAGCAGCAGCTGAGCAATCCTGCCTGGCACATTCACGCCGGCAACCCGCCAAGAATTGATATGCCGGTCAGCTTTGCCCTTCTGCTCAATCTGGTGAGTGCATCAAACGCGCAGGACCGCGAAGTCTTGTGGGGATTCATCAGCCGCTATGCACCGGGCTCATCGCCTGAAACACACCCCACCCTGGATGCAATGGTCGGTTATGCGATTAACTACTTCCAGGACTTCGTAAAGCCGACCAAATCGTTCCGCGCGCCGAGTGACCTTGAACGGGAGGCGCTTGAGGATCTGGATCAGCGCCTTCAACATCTCGCGGCTGACAGCGATGGGAAAACCATTCAGAACGAAGTCTATGCGGTCGGCAATTCGCATCCGTTCGAAAATCTCCGAGATTGGTTTGGAGCGCTTTATGAAGTCTTGCTCGGCCAGTCGCAGGGGCCGCGCTTCGGATCCTTTGTAGCACTGTACGGCATCGATGAAACGCGCGCCCTGATACGCAAGGCGCTGCAATCCGGCACCTGAACAACTACTGGCTTACCCAGACGATGCGTGCCATCCAGTCGATGTCGCGCGTCGGATAACTGGTGATTTCGGGATCAAGGCCCATGGCGGCGAGTTCAATCGTGTCAGCGCCCTGAGTCCTTAGGACCCTGGCCAGCAGCTCGCCATCGTGAGTCCGTGCAAGTACACGGTCACCGCGCCGCACCTGTAAATCCGGCGAGATGATGATGATGTCACCTTTCCGATAGATCGGTGACAGACTGTCATCGGTGATCTCCAGTGCGTAAGCGTAGCTGTCGGACAGGTGCGGAAAACTCCCGTGATGCCAGTTTTCACCGATTGGGAAGCCAGCGTCATCGAAATAACCGTCGTGCAGAGCGTTGGACAGACCGATCAACGGAATCCTGGCACTGACACCTTCCTCGGGGTCACGTCCCATCAACAACAGGGCAAATTCCTCAATGCTGGTGTCCGTGCAGGAAAGCACCTTCGAGACGCTCTCCGTCGATGGCCAGCGCGGCCGCCCGTTACCTGTTATGCGTTTGGATTTGTTGAAAGATGTTGGATCAAGCCCAGCTTTCTTCGACAAACCGGAGACCGACAACCGGCTTTTCTCAGCAATCTTGTCGAGAGCAGACCAAATTTCGCTGTGAGTAAACATGAAACTTCTTACGCCTCCGGCATTGTGCGGATTATATTGAAGCTCCTGTTGATCGTGGGAAATGATACCTCCGATTGGGGGAATCTCCAAACGAACTCGCCATGCTAAACGACTCTAAATTGATGTGGGATTGCAACCATA
>JAEKFU010000501.1 GCA_016522385.1 Pseudomonadota bacterium | reverse complement strand
ACTCCACCCCATCGATCTCCTTGGGTGTCCGGCTCCAGCCGAGCACTGGAAAGCCGAAACCGGCAAACATCCTGGCTGTCCGCCCGCCGATATGCCCGAGGCCGAGCACGCCGATGGTTGTAAACGGTGTCTGACGAGGCGCCTTTTGCTCCCAGCGGCCATGCGCGGCGTTCTGGTCATGAAACAGCATGTTGCGTTGCTCGCGCATGACATAGGCCAGGCAGTATTCGGCAATTTCGCGCGCCGGCGCATCTGGTTTGAGCCGCGTCACCCGCACATCCGGACGAAGGTCGGGATCGCGCACGATCTTGTCCACGCCAGCACCCAGTTTCTGGATCAACTTAAGGTTGGGCAGCTTTTTGGCAACGCCGGGATAAAGTTGAACCGCGGCCAGCATGGTGACGTCAGGCAGCGACTCATCGCCGATGCCGCAATAGATCTGCACACCGGGCATGTGCGGCATCAGCTCCTTGCGCAACTCCTCCTCGAGCATCCAGGAGTTCTCGCGTATGTCGAGCAGCAGTGCATTCGTCATGTGTCAACCGGCCTCACGGCGCAACGGCACCGACAGATAGACACCGAACTCTTTGCCAATATCGCAGCTGATGCGGGCATGAACGCGGCCCTGCCGGTCGAGAAACCGTTGCTTGTCAGTGACCGGAAATATGCCCTCGTGCCAGATGTTCGGGTGGATATAAAGCCCACGGCTGCCATCACACCAGAACGCCACCACCTGGTCGGGCGTCAGATCATCACCAGGTAGTGCCGCGGGGATGACGAATGGCGCATTGTCGAGCGGATAAAACAGCTGCCCGCCGTCCGGGTGGTAATTCAAGTGCCACAACAACACCTGGTCGCGCGGGACGGTCTGGCGTTCGGCGGATGCGTTTTGCGGGTCCGTCGACCAACCCAGCACATAGTGACCGCCTACCGCCTCATTTGAGCCGTAAAGCACATCGCCCTGCCAGTTGCCGTGGAAGATCCCCTCCACCCAGCCGCCCTCATCGCCGGTGTCCTCATCGACCGGCCGCCAGCCTTGCGCCGGCCAACGCACTATTTCAATCTCGCAGCTCTCCGGATCGTCGACAAGCCAGCCGTAACCCTTGACAGTGTCGTCAGTGGCCTCGATTAACGGTACATCGAAAAGTTGCAGCGACGGTTTCTCGGATGCCTCGAAAATGTAAGTGGGCGCAGCTTGGCTCATGGCGGTCACCTCCTGTGAACGCGATCGTTACATTGCAATGCGTGGTTTGACCAGTTGCAACTTTGCCGACCGGCCGTCGGCGGGTCAAAACAGCCAATCGGTGTCGTTGCGAAGCTTGCCCGGTGCACCACATCGCGCTACGCTCCGCGCCTAGAGCACGTTCGTTTGAAATGGAGTCAACTTAAGCGTGAAATTTTGTCTATTATATTGAAGTCGTTTAAGTTTTCTGGTTTTGATGTTTGGGACAAAACCAGACTTGATCTGACCAAGTGAACTGAATTTGCTCCATCGAATGACCGCGTGTTCTCCAAGATCTAGTGTGCGGCAATGCCGTTGCAAAACCGCGTGACGCCATTTGGCGACATCATTGCAAGTCCGGCCCGCGGCCTGTTTATGGGCAATCGCGGCGGTCGCATACATGACCTGCGAACCCGCACCTTGACCAAGCGCCGCTGGGCCTCGCGCCAGTGGATCATCTGTGTATTGGACTTCAAAGACCGGCGCAGGAAGGTGATGGCCGACAGCTATACCGAGCTGTTCTTTCTTGATGAGGTAACCGCCCTTGCCGCAGGCCATCGCCCGTGTTTCGAATGCCGTCACAGCGCCGCCAAGTCCTTTTTTGCAGCGTATGAAGCACTCTGCGCCAGCGTTCCCGGTCTGCCGGCAGCGAGACATCGTCTCTATGCCGCAGAAATGGATGTGTTGCTGCATCGTGAGCGAATGTCAGGAGACGTAATTCCCATCGATGCCCGTGAATGCCCGGACGGTACTATGTTTGATCACGACAGCCATGCTTGGGCGCGGCGCAAGGGCAAGCTCTTGCGCTGGACAACACGAGGTTACGATCGCGCCATTCCATTGACAGGAATACCTTTGCTCGACCCTTTGACACCACCAACCACCATCGGCATTTTGGCAACTGGCTATGACCCCGTCTGGCATCCCAGCGCGGACGGTTTTTAGGGGACATATATAGATGAAACTCGTACGTTATGGCGCGGCTGGCCGCGAAAAACCCGGTCTGTTGGACGATGCCGGCCGTATCCGCGATCTCTCAGGAGAGATTGACGACATCACACCGGACATGTTGGCGCCCAAGAACCTGGCTAAGCTGGCCCGTCTGAACCCGGAAAAGCTGCCGCGGGTCAAAGGCAAGAAGCGGTTCGGCGTACCGCTTACTGGTTTTCAGAAATTTGTCGCCATAGGCCTCAATTATTCCGACCACGCTAAGGAGTCCAAACTGGACGAACCGGCGGAACCGATAATTTTCACCAAGCACTTGAGCTGCCTGAACGGCCCCAATGATGATGTCAGTCTCCCCAAGGGTTCGAAGAAAAGTGACTGGGAAGTCGAACTCGGCGTTGTCATCGGCACCCGCGCCAAGAACATCGTCAAGCGCGATGCGCTGCGCCATGTCGCTGGCTATTGCCTAGTCAATGATGTCTCCGAGCGACACTTCCAGTCGGGACGTTCCGGCCAGTGGGTGAAGGGCAAGTCCTATGACACCTTCGGTCCGGTCGGCCCATGGATCGCCACCACCGATGAGATCGGCAACCCGCAGCGCCTCAACCTATGGCTGGAGGTCAACGGCAAGCGCATGCAGGACGGCAACACCGCCAATATGATCTTCTCGGTGGCCCATATTGTCTGGTACGTCTCGAAATTCTTCACACTCGAACCCGGCGATCTCATCTGCACCGGCACGCCGCACGGTGTAGGCATGGGCATGAAGCCGCAACGTTTCCTCAAGCCCGGTGACCTTATGCACCTGGGCATTGATGGCTTGGGAACACAGACGCAAAAGGTCGTCCGCGATAGCTGACCTACCTTTCGCGATTTGACATCTTCGGGACTGACCCGGGAACTGATCTGTCAACTGTGCAACGGGTTCAACGGACCCTTGGGTCCAAGCCCCAGCAAGTCAGCTGAAGCGCCGGTTTGGGTCTTAGATCACCGAAAAGTGGTTCCCCTTTGCCGGTTCATGCTCTAGAACCCAAAGCCGTTCTGACAGAAACGATAATTTCATGGCCAAGAAGAAGAAAACCCTCCGGCCAAAGGCGCGGCTGCCGCGTGGCTTTGTCGATCGGTCGGCCAATGACATCCGCGCCACCGATCAAATGATTGCCGCCATTCGCGAGGTCTTTGAGCTTTATGGTTTCGATCCGCTCGAGACGCCAATGTTCGAGTACACTGACGCGCTAGGCAAGTTTCTGCCCGATGCCGACCGGCCCAATGAGGGTGTATTTTCACTGACCGATGACGATGATCAATGGATGAGTCTGCGCTACGACCTGACCGCGCCGCTCGCCCGCTATATCGCCGAAAATATCAACGAGATCCAGTTGCCGCACCGCACCTATCGAGCCGGATACGTGTTTCGCAACGAAAAGCCGGGCCCCGGCCGGTACCGCCAGTTCATGCAGTTCGATGCCGACACGGTCGGCGCCCCTACCCTCACTGCGGACGCTGAAATGTGTATGATGATGGCCGACACCATGGAGGCGCTAGGCATCAAGCGTGGCGACTATGTGGTGCGTGTCAACAACCGCAAGGTGCTCGATGGTGTTCTGGAAGCGGCAGGTCTTGGCGGTGAGGAAAATGCCGGCACGCGTGTCAGTGTGCTGCGTGCCATCGACAAGCTTGACAAGTTCGGCATCGAGGGCGTGCGGCTTCTGCTCGGGGATGGGCGCAAGGATGATAGCGGCGATTTCACCAGGGGCGCCGGACTGGATGGCGCACAGGTCGAGCACGTTGTCGAATATGTCGAGACGGGCACGGTCGATGACAATGAAGGCGTGACCGAGCTGGCAACAATTGAGCATCTCGTCCGAGCGGCCGGTTATGAAGCCGATCGCATCAAGGTCGATCCATCCGTGGTTCGCGGGCTCGATTACTATACCGGCCCCGTCTATGAGTGCGATTTGCTTTTCGATGTGACCAACGAGAAAGGCGAGTCCGTGCAGTTCGGCTCGGTGGCCGGTGGCGGGCGCTATGACGGCCTCGTTCAGCGTTTTACCGGCCAACAGGTGCCAGCCACCGGGTTCTCCATCGGCGTATCCCGCCTAATGACCGCGTTGAAAAACCTTGGCCGGCTCGGCGCTTCTGATATCAAGCCGCCGGTCCTGGTCTGCGTGATGGATCGCGATGCCGAAAGCATTGGTCGCTATCAGGCAATGGTTCAGGACCTGCGGGATGCCCGCATCCGCGCCGAACTGTTCCAGGGCAATCCGAAGGATTTCGGCAAACAGCTACGTTATGCCGACCGCCGTGGCTGTGCTGTTGCGGTGATCCAGGGCGCCGATGAACACGCCGCCGGCAAGGTGCAGGTCAAGGACTTGATCGAAGGCGCCAGACTGTCCGAGGCCATCGAAAGCCGCAAGGATTGGACCGAAGCGCGCGCCGCCCAGGTGTCGGTACCACGTGAAAAACTCGTCAGTGCGGTTCAGGATGTCCTCAACCGCTACGAGAGCTGATCATGCCCGGCAAAACGTCCGGTGAACGCCGTGCCCTTGATGCATTGACCGCCACGTTGACGAGTGAATTCGAGACGGCAGGTTTCGACTATATTTCGCCCGACATCCTGCAACCGGCCGATGTGTTTCTTGACCGCTCCGGTGAAGACATCCGTTCGCGCACCTTTGTCTTCACCGACCCGGAGGGCCGTGAACAATGCTTGAGACCCGATCTCACCGTTCCGGCTTGCCGATTTCACCTCAGCCATGTTGCCGATCCTGCCGACGAAGCAAGCTATTGCTACAGCGGTCCCGCGTTCCGCTATCAACCTGGCCAATACCCGCATGAATTCCACCAGGCCGGCATAGAGTGGTTCGGCGCCGATGATGCCGAAGCCGCCGAAGCCGAGGTGCTGGCCCTCACGCTTCAGGCGCTAAAGGCCGCAGGCCTCAAGGACTACACGGTCCGTCTCGGCGACCTCGGCTTGTTTCATGCGTTGCTGGCCTCGCTTGATATGCCAGAACGCTGGCGCCGCCGCTTACATCATCATTTCTGGCGGCCGCGCGCTTTCCGGGCATTGCTGCAGACCCTGACAGGTTCGGCCAAACGCCGGCGCACTTCAATTTCGCCTTTGATTGACGAACTGGCCGATGCCGATTTAGCCACCGCGACGGCCCTTGTAGAAGCCGAGCTCGACCAGCAGGGTCTCGAGCTTGTTGGCGACCGTGAGATTTCGGAGATTGCCGGGCGTCTTGCTGAAAAGGCAGCCGACCGTCTGGAAAGTCCGCTGGCTGCCGCCGACAGTGCACAGATCGATGATTACCTGGTGATCCGCGGCGCGCTGCCCGATGCTGCGGGTGAGGTTGGCGCTCTGGCCGAAGAGATCGGCGGCAACATGATCCACGCCGCCCAACGCCTGCAGAACCGGATTGAGCTCTTCCGCCAAAAGGAACTGGCTGTCGACGAATTCGAGTTCGTTGCCGTCTTTGGACGAAGTCTTGAATACTATACCGGCCTGGTCTTTCAGATTGAAATCGCCGGACCCGACGGGGGGACACGTACAATCGCCGGTGGTGGGCGCTATGACGACATGATGTCCGACATCGGAGCCGGCAAGCGCGTGCCCGCCGTCGGTTGCGCAATCTACACCGAACGTCTGCAGTTAGCTTTAGAGGGCAGGTCATGAGCAAAGCGCCATTAATGATGGCGTTGCCGTCCAAGGGGCGCATCATGGAACAGGCACAAGGTCTGTTCGCCCGCGCCGGCTTCAAGGTCGCGCGTGCCGGATCAGCACGCGGCTATCGCGGCACCATTGACGGCATGAGTGGAGTGGAGATCGCCTTTCTGTCGTCAACCGAGATTGCCCAAGCGCTCAAAGAGGGCACAACCGATATCGGTGTCACGGGGGAAGACTTGCTGCATGAGGCCATTGCCGATGCTGACAACGTGCTTGATATCACTTTGCGCCTTGGTTTCGCGCCGGCGGAGGTCATCGTCGCGGTGCCGAAATGTTGGTTGGATGTTGCCACGATGAGTGATCTCGATGAAGTCTCGGCAGCTTTTTATGCCGGTCATGGCCGACGGTTGCGCGTCGCCACTAAATACAGCGGGCTGACCCGCCGGTTCTTTGCCGAAAAGGGTGTCACCGGGTACCGCATCGTTGAGAGCCTCGGTGCAACTGAGGGCGCGCCCGCCGCCGGTACAGCCGAAGTGATTGTCGACATCACGACCACCGGGTCGACCCTTGAAGCCAACCAGCTCAAAGTGCTCGATGATGGCATTATACTGAAGTCGGAAGCGGTGTTGGCGTGCCGCAAGTCGCTGGCTGGTCAACCACGAATCATTGACTTGAGAGATCGGCTGGAATCGGTACTGTAACGGCCGATGCCAAATTCTGCCGTGCGTGCCATTGTGATAACTGCGGCTGCCGTGATCGGGTTGGCCGGTCTTGCCGCCAGCCGCGACGATGCCGGCAACTTCTCCCAGTACCCTGGTTTTGCTGAGTTTTTCGGCACCCATCCGCCGTCAGATGAATTGCCCAATCTGCAACAACAGGCCTTGCTCGAACGGTACAGACCACGGTTTTTCTTGCCGGCCAGCCACGCTGGGACAGTCGATTTCTACCGGGACTACATTGCCCATGGCATGCTGAAGGATGCCGGTGGCAACGTGATCTCGCATCACGTCACCGCCGATGTTTTGAACTGGCATCGCAATGATTCCCGCGTCGTGTTCACGCATCGCCCTTGGTCTGCCGATTACGTCCCTTCACCGGTGATCTATGGTCGAATTGAGCAAGCACCGGTTGCACTCGGCGATGCTGCCAGGACATTCAAATTCCTTACCTATCATGCCGTGTTTCCGCATTCCGGCTTGCCGGCCGGTCTACTTGGTTGGCAGACGATTGCACTCGGCCTGGTGGGCGACTTGAACGATTGGCATCAGCTCGACCACTACACTGCGGCCATCGTGGTGCTGGATGATACGGACGATCCGGTCGCGCTGATCCTGCAGCATCACAATTATCACCGCACCCATCTGTTTGGTGAAGAC
>JAEKFU010000422.1 GCA_016522385.1 Pseudomonadota bacterium | reverse complement strand
AGACTGCCTCATCGCAGACCAGGAAGCTGGTCTCCAGCGCAAGGGCCCGGGCAATTCCGACCCGCTGGCGCTGCCCGCCGGAGAGCTCATGCGGAAATCGGTCGGCGAAGCTGGCGGGCAAACCGACAATATCAAGGAGTTGCGCCAGCCGCGCCTGCCGTTCCGGGCCGCGGCCGGCGCGATGTATCTCCAGGGGTTCGGTGATGATCCGCCCGATCGTCATCCGGGGATTGAGCGAACCATAAGGGTCCTGGATCACGATTTGAGCGCGGCGACGAAACGCGCGCAGCGCCGGCGCCTCAAGTGCAAACAGTTCCGTGCCGTCGATCGTGACCGATCCAGAGGTCGGCTCCGCCAACCGGAGGGCAAGCCGGCCGATGGTTGTCTTACCGCAGCCAGATTCGCCGACCAAGCCCAAGGTTTCACCCCGACGGATGGTGAAGGAGACGTCATCGACCGCGTGGACACTCTTCGTTCCACCGGTCAGAATTCCGCCCTTCGTCAAGAAATGTTTCGTCAAGTGGGAGACCCGCACAAAGCTCAGATCGTCCCCGGACGGCCTGCCGGTCTCTCGCGGCTCGGACGTCATTTGAGAGCGCCAACCTTGGCTGGCGCAGGGGCTGCATGGTGATAGCCGGTGTGGCGGATGCAGGCGGCGTGGTGTCGCGCGCCGAAGTTCAGCAGCGCTGGCTCATTGGCTGCGCAGGCCGGATTGAAGTACCGGCATCGCGTCCCGAAACGGCACCCGGAAGGGCGCTGACCCGGTTCCGGCACATTGCCGGGTATCGCCAACAGAGTTTCTACATCCTGGTCGACCGGAGGATGGCTCTGTAGAAGGCCTTCGGTGTAGGGGTGGAGCGGCTGTTGAAAGAGTTGCCCCACGCTTGCGCTCTCGACAACATGGCCGGCATACATGACTGAGACGTCGCTCGCATAGCCCGCAACCACCCCGAGGTCATGGGTGATCAGGAGAATCCCCATGCCGATCTCCCCCTGCAGATCATGAAGCAATTCGAGGATCTGCGCCTGGATCGTGACGTCCAACGCGGTGGTCGGCTCGTCGGCGATCAGAAGCCGCGGGCGGCAGGCGATGGCAATGGCGATCATCACCCGTTGGCGCATGCCGCCCGACATGTTGTGCGGGTAGTCGTCCAGCCGTTCCTGAGGCGCGGGTATTCGGACCCGCGCCAGGAGCTCGGCCGCCTCGGCGCGAGCCTGCCGGCGGCTGAGCCTCTGATGCACGCAAAGGGTCTCGATAATCTGCTCTCCGATGGTCAGCACAGGATTGAGCGCAGTCATCGGTTCCTGGAAGATCATCGAGATCTCAGAGCCCCTGATGCGCTGCATCTCCCGTTCGGAAAGGTCGCGTATGTCTCGACTGGCGAGCCAGATCGCATCGGCACGGATTTGGAATTGCCGTCGATTGAAGAGGCCGAGAACCGCTAGAGCGGTCACTGACTTGCCGCTGCCGGACTCGCCAACGAGCCCGTGGGTCATTCCCGCATAGACATCCAGCGATACGCCGTCGACCAGTGCGAGCTGACCCAGCTTGACGGAGAGATTCCGGATCGAGAGAAGCGGTGTGTCGCCAGCCCGGGAAGCGTTTGTGCTTTGTACCTCAGCTTCGCTGTGGTCCGGCACTTCAGCCTCCAGATCGCAGGTTGTCATTTTTGTATACGATTATACAATTGTTCGATTGAGTCAACGAAGCGCACCCCTGTAGGTATAAGGCGTGCACGAAGAAGCAGCTCTGTCTATCGCCGGGAGGTCGCCGTGAAAATCACCAACGTCAATGCGCTCTATTTGCGGCTGCCAGAAATCAAGGCGCGCACTGACAGTTCCCAGGATTGCCTCCTGGTCCAGGTCGAGACCGATGCGGGGATCACCGGCTGGGGCGAGGTGGACGGCTGTCCTTGGGTCGTCAAGGCGGTCATCGACGCGCCCATGTCGCACACACTAGTCACGGGGTTGCGTAGCCTGCTGATCGGCGAGGATCCGCTCGACACCGCTCGTCTCTGGACGAAGATGTATGAGGGGACGCTCTATTACGGCCGCGAGGGTGCGGTGATCCAGGCGATGGCAGGGATCGATCTGGCGCTTTGGGACATCAAGGGCAAGGCTCTTGACACGCCGGTCTGGAAGCTGCTCGGGGGCCGCTACAGGGACAAACTTCGAGTGTATTCGTCGAACATGTTCCAGTTCACCCCCGAAGAGACGGCCGACCGGGTGCGCGCGGCGAAAGATGCAGGTTTCACCGCTGCGAAGTTTGGCTGGGAGCCCTTCGGTCAGGATCCGAAGACTGACTGCCGCTATCTCGAGGCGATGCGCGCGGCCGCCGGGGACGACTTCGACATCATGCTCGACGTTGGGCTGATCTGGGACGCGACAACGACGATTCAGCGCGCCAGGCTCTTCGAGCCGTTCGACATCGCCTGGATTGAGGAACCGGTGCATCCGGACGACCTTGCCGGATACCGTCGCATCTCGGCGAACATCGTGCAGCGCCTCGCTGCGGGAGAAGAGGAGTGCACCATCCGCGGCTTTCAGAGGTTGATCGACGAGGGTGGGATTGGATTGGCCCAAATCGATCTCACTCGCTGCGGGCTGACCCAGGCGATGCGGATTGCGGACTATGCAGCAAGCAAGGGCGTGCTCGTTGCCAATCACAACTTCACGACGGACCTGAACACTGCGGCCTCGCTGACATTCCTAGCCGCAATTCCCAATGCATACGTTCTGGAATACTGCGTCGAACCTTCAGAGATTTCCCGCAATCTTGCCAAGTCCCCGTTCGCGCAGGAAGATGGCTACATGGCGGTGCCCGAAGC
>JAEKFU010000383.1 GCA_016522385.1 Pseudomonadota bacterium | reverse complement strand
CTAGCAAGCCAGCGCCACAGCCTGAATCTCAACAAACCCTAGTTAAAGTTTTGCGTCTTTTTCATTCGGCCGGCGGTGTTGGTGGGTCGCTTCACAAGTTTCACCTTGGCGCGGATGCTTCTCCCGTTCCAGGGTGTGTAACTAACCTTGTTGCACCATTTTGCCGAGAAGGCCTTCTTGATACCATCCACTTTGAAGCTGAACCGGAGGCATTTGCCCGCTTTTCGCACCTTTGTACCGGAAAACACACCCGGCACCCGAATGGTCACCCGGCAATCACGCGTAAGGCGCGCGCCGGCCGCTTCAACCTTTCCGCGAAAATTACCGCTGATCGTATATGTCCCCGGAATAGCCCAGGAGTGGACACACGCTTTAGCAGCTGCTTCGCCTGCAGGAAGCAACAAGAAGCAAAGTGAAAATGCGCAAGCAGTCAAAACGTATCTGTTCATAACCATTCCCTCGGAAAAATGGGTCAGGCCTCAGCTCAATGCAATCAAACAACCGGCAGTATCGCGAAACTGGCGAATAGCGGCGCCGAGGCTGCGATGATCCGCTTCGGTGGGTCGGGATGTTTGGGCCGGTATTGATCAGGCATCATGGGCTCGTCTCCTTGAGACCGCCCTTTTTGATCGAACATCGATCAACCTCAGTGATACTGAGGTTACATTCTCGGTCAGTGGTGCGATGTGCAGTCTGTCACATTGGGTTATCGCGCTTGCGGTGAACGAGCGCTCGTAATTCCTGCTGTTGGCACCTTTGAGAATTCCAACGACCCTCCGGATCACGCCAGCTTGCACTTGACAGTGGACTTGACTTGGCTGGCCATGCATTCAGATAGAACCAGCTCGATCATGAGATGTGCCCTTCAAGTGCTATGCAAGTATGTTCCTCTTGTTGTTGTACCGCTTCTCAACCCTTCTCCTCACTCCTGCAGGCTCGACTGAGTCGGTTAAGGATCTGTAAAAATCTGGTTTGTCGTCGAAGCAGAGCGACCCCGAAGTCACAGGCCTGAGTCGTGTCCTACGGTGGTCCTGATGTCTCCGCCACGGAAATCTGGCCCCGCCAGGCAGGCGCACCATGCGAATACAACTGCCTTGTAGATGCGGTCTCGCCCTGCACAGACCAGGGGCCGTTGACCATCCACAAGATGCCCAGCCGCGTTCAAGCCAAAGGAAATATTCGTGTGAAGAGTTGCGCAGCCGCCTACGGCCTTGCGATAGACGGAGGAGGACTCACCTTCTGCCGGCTTTACTGATACAAGCAGTGGTTCTGTCGGAACCGCTCATTCGTGGCTTGAATGTGGCAACTCAGCCTAGAGCGTGTCTTTTCCATATGGAAATGACACGCTCTAGTTGCCCACCAGCAAATCAAACCTACGTCTGTCATGCGATGCACGACGCTCAAACCCTGCCACCACGCAAAGGTCAGGGGCATAAAGCTGACACCGGCTTCGCTTCGCCACAGCTTCGTCGAGCTGATCCAGTAGTCGACCGGGGTCGACCTGCCCAGGGGCGGCGATCCGGCCGATAACGACATGCTTCTCCATGCTCTCATGATGTTCATGATCAATGTCTGGATCGCGCCAGCAATTCGCACACAGGTGCCGGAAATTCTCAGAATGTGAATAGACGATGGCATCTTCGTCCAGGTCGATACTAGCATCGGCCAACTGACGGGGCTTGTCCTGCGTGCCGGCGAAATCAAAGAATTGGTAGTTCCGCCTGATGAGGGTCGCCAAGTGAGGAAAGACCGGAACTTTAGCATCACCGTAGCTGTGATACGTTATGGGTGCGCCGTCTAAGAGGATGACATCGCCGTAGTCGACACCCAAGTCTTGGTACAATACGCTGCGGATGATCCCGTGACACGGGCTGAGCCGTTCGAGCCATATCGTTTCTTCCAGTCCCGGGTCGTCTTCGTCAGCGCTACGTTCAGCAAGTGGCCGCTCGGCGAGCTTTACCTTGCATTGAGGATAAGAGCCCTCGGGTAACCCAAACCGACCCAATTCAATTTTTTGTCCCATGCGTTTCCAGACGTCCAGAGCAATGGCGCCGTTTCCGGCGCCAGTGGCACAGATCCCAAGGTTCCACTCGTAACTATCAACCGCTTCATCTACTAAACTCGCTGCCGTCTGGTTTGATTTCATGCCTTCTTCAAACCTGCCGCGTGTTTTGAGAAAGAGGCCCAGATTGTAGTGGTATGCGCTGTTTTGAGGGTTGATCTCGGCCAGTTTTCGGCAACTATTCTCCGCGATTCCATCGTATTGGCGCGCCAGCATTCGCGCTGATGTGGCGAGCCCACGAAGTATGGCTTCGTCTCCGGCAAGACCATCGTGGTGTTCGGCAAAACCGGCGAGCGTTTCGACAACGGTATGGAACACCGCGTCGTCCGGCGGCGGTGCATTCAGATCATCAATGTCGCGGACAGCTTCGAGGCATTCACCCAGCAACTTCAGTATATTGACGTCGTGCCGATGAGACTGTGCAATCTCTGAAACAACATCCGCAGCACCCTCCAGTGGGAGGCATTGTTGGTCGATAATTCGCAACAAAGATTCAGCAGCCTCGTGCTGATGGTGCTGCGCTTTTCGCAATTGCTGCAACTTTTGCCATGCAGCCTCCTCCCGCCCCGCCTCAGCTTCTTTGGTGATTTCACGCTCAAGAGATTTAATCTCGTCGGCGGAGAGTATCTTGCTGAGAAATCCGGACATGGGAGCCTTCTTTAAACAGGGATTTCAGAGTTCGGCCTGTGAGCGCAGGTCGATACACTAGCGAATTGCCGGCAAGGAAGATATGCATGGATTGTCGTCTACACCACTGCAACCGCAAGATCTCTTAGGGGCACCTCTTCGGAGGTCTTTCTGAACACTTTCAACGAGCGGGTTCCAGCATGCGATAATCGCGGCACGGCGGGCGCCTATCTCTCGATCGACATCCGGCATACATGCCAACCAGGATCTCTGCTAGTCAGCGAGTCTCATCCGCTCATGCGATTGCGGCAATTCCGGCTAGCCGGCGACTTGATAGTACGCCCCAAACCGGATTTCCAGCTGACGGTACCGTTGACCTCAACGGTATCCACCAGAATTGCAAACTGATCCGCATCATTACCGGATTACACCATTGCCAGTAATGTCGAGGTCTGCGCAGAATGCACCCGCTTCCAGCACCACCACGTGGGCGCCGCCGGCATCATTGCCAACGGGATTGAGATCAGCTCGAATTTCACGGCTACTTTGCCCTGCATGGCGTTTGCAAGGCGTTGCGTCAATGCGGTGCTACTGACCAGAATTCTGCAGTTCTTTTTCAACTGCCTGGCAATAGTCCACCTATCCAGCAGCAAAGTGTACGCACTTGAGAAATGAATTGAAGGGAGAACCTGACAGGGCATGCGATCCTACGACTGCATCGTCACCCGTTAGCCAAACAGCACTTCCCACGTCCATAGATACAATGAGCTTAACGTGAGGATGACGCCAAACGCCAATGAAACTTTGCCAACTGAATCATGGATGAGGCGTGACTTTGATGACACGACACCGATCAGCATCAGCAAGACTCCCACCATGGCCAGCGTCATGGTCAGAACATTTCCTGCCTCGTGGGCAGTTCCAATGCACCTTCTAGGAGCTGTCGGTAGCCGATGTCCGTGGACCGAGCGGTCAGCAACCGGCTAAAGCCCTTCAAGAAGATTGCCAGCTGTCAAAACCAGAAAGGCAAAGACTGCCAGTTCGAATGCAAAACTGCTGACTACCGGCACCGCTACGTATGTCGCTGCCACTGCGAGTACGATGAGAAGCAAAGAAAGTAGAAACACCAACTCGGTGGGTGCAGTCAGTTTCATAGCAAATCTCCTCACAAACAAACAGCGGCCTCGAAAGGCCGCTTACAATGTCATTCGTTCAGTCCATGCAATCGGGGCCTGCGGCACTATTGTCGCTTCAAGGCCCCCAAAAGAATTTTTAATTGCCAGTAATTTTAGGACTTTAGTCTAATAATAGTCAATCAAGTTGCGCTGCGTGGCACATTAAGATCGTATGGTGTGGCTGAAACAACACAGTTGCCCCCCTCACGATCAACACTAATTTTTCTCGCAGCGCCGAGAATGCCGCCTTCTGGTCTGCCTCGACCTGTTTTCTTTGCAACCAGCTGAGAATTTGCAGAAGAAACCGATCCAACCCAACTTGCTTTTTGCTTGCGAGCTTTGGCGACGACACGCTCACGGATCTCGCCTGCGCGTCAACCATCGTGCAATTGATGCCGCAGCTCCGCACGTGCCTACTATGCAGTACAATGATTATTCAACACCGCGCATGCCTGTGATAAGTTTACTTGGGGTTACCGATCCCCTCTGATATCGGACCTAAAATGAGGCCCTGCCCACCCGCCAGTGAAAGCAGGGCCTTGTTTGTTTCAAAGGACAACTCTGTCCGCATCGGTGACTTTTTGTCTTGGCACATTTTTTGATAAGGGATGGTCGGGTCAATCGCCCTCGGACCCGGAACTTGTTAGACCTCGCCTCCCAAAGCGCTGCGAGGTCTCATTGTGTTGGTAGGATGTTACCGGTGGCTTAAACAACCTGTGGACAAATCCAACTGCTGCCCGGTTACGTTGCCGCCACCTTCAGGCCTTCCTTGCCGCATGGTCATTTCCTGTTAAGATAATCCTCGGGTCGGCGAACTTCCTCACTACATTAAAGTCGGCTCAAGTGATTGAGGCCCTGCTTTGTGAGTGGTGGGGCCTCAATTTTATGGAAAACGGGCACGGCAACGGAGGTGATGTCATCGTGATGAACAGCGGACATTGCCGGACATCCTTCGAAGGTGAATTGACGTCCAAATGATTCTGTCATGGCGATGCTTGCCGGCACTGGATTAATCACGGCCGGCGGACCTGGCTATAGCAGTCCCGCCGCCTTTAGTCCGGCGAGGGACTTTGTGGCACGTTCCTCATCTCCACCTGCAGTGACCCGAATCTGCTCGACCAAGTGCTCAGGTGTCATTGCTGGGTTTGCACGAAGTGCACGGGTCATGGCTTGCCGGGCCTCTTCTTTCTGGCCCAGCTGGCCGAGCGCGTTGGCAAGCGCGACCCAAGCCCCGGCGTAGCCCGGTTGAACATCCAGGCTCTTCCTGGCAAAGCGCACGGCATCTTCATATCGCTCTTCACGTGCGCAGGCATTGGCCTTGAAGTAAAGCCAGTAGGGAACCATCGGATGGTTAGGGGCAGCAGCAAGGACGCGATCTAGAATTGCATGGCCTTCACTCAGTTCTTTCTCATCGCCGCCATAAGCAAGGGTGCGTCCCAACCTGCCCCAACTGTGGAAATCGAAGGGTGCGATGTCAACGGCCCGGCGAAGCGCTGCAATCGCTTTTTCATGTCTGCCGCAGTTACTATGCACGTTGCCCAATGTCCGCAGTACGGTTGGATCTTTCGGCGACAACTCAGCCGCGCGCTCGACTGCGGCAAGCGCCGTAGCGCGATCTTCATCGGGCTTCTCACTGAAACCATTCAGCACCCGCTGCATCAGTACTGAAGCGAGACATGCATGAGCACCGGCATAGGCCGGGTCAATCTCTACAGCCTCATGAGCCAACCGCAAGGCGTCATCGGCAGCACCACGATTGATGGGCAGGTTTTGCGAGCGAGCCTTCTGTACCAGGCCCCAGGCGTCCAGGCTGTCCGTCGGGCGCTGACTTGCCCGCTGCCATTCGGCACGCAGATATTCGCCGCCAAAGGCAACGACGATGGCTTCTGCGATCTCCTCTTGAACCGTAAAGAGGTCGGCAAGCTGACGCTCATAGGTGTTGGACCAGAGTTGTGTTTGGGCAGCTGCCTCCGTGAGCTCGGCAATTACGCGCAGACGATCCCCAGCACGGCGAACGTTGCCCGTCAGGACATATCGAAACTGTAGTTTGCGTACGAGATTCCAAACATCCTCGCCGTGATCCCGAGAAGCGAAAATCGCAGAGCGGGATGCAACGCGCAGATCTGGAATGCGCGACAGCATGTTAATGATCTCGGTGGCGATGCCATCGGCCAGATACGCGTCATCGGGATCCGGCGACAGGCTATCGAACGGAAAGACGGCGATAGACCCCCGCGCCTGTTCGATGCGCGGGGGTTTGGGTCGGGCCGAAACACCGCCGGAATGTCTGGCCTTGCCAATCTGGATCCGATAGACGCGGAGCGGTTCGGCAATATTTTTGACTTCCTGCTCACCGAGATCCTCAAATTCGATTTCGAGCTTGTTGTGGGTGTGCTCATAAACCGTTCCGGATATGCGGATACCGCCGGGCTCAGCCAACCCTTCCAGCCGCGCAGCGACATTGACGCCATCGCCATAAATGTCTTCACCCTCGACTAGGACGTCGCCGATGTTGATGCCCATCCGAAACTCGATGCGCCGATCTTCCGGCACCTCCGCATTGCACTTGGCGATTGCTCGTTGAACATCGACGGCGAAATTGACTGAGTCCACGACGCTGGCGAATTCCATGAGTGTGCCGTCCCCCATCAGCTTGACGACCCGACCATGATACTCGCCGGTCTTCGGTTCCATAATCTTGGTACGAATTGCCTTGAGCGAGGCGAGCGTATTCATTTCATCGGCGGCCATGAGGCGGCTGTAACCGACCACATCAGCGGCCAGAATTGTGGTGAGCCTGCGCTCCAAGATGAACCTCCCTCGTCAATCCGACCAGCGATCAAGCGGCATGAAGCCCATAGTACTAAATGAGAGTGCGATTGTCTCTTTGTGGCGCTCCATAGCCTCTATATATGGTTCACGCTACGACCAGTTCCCAAGCGCTCACCGGATG
>JAEKFU010000270.1 GCA_016522385.1 Pseudomonadota bacterium | reverse complement strand
AACCTCGCGAGGCCATCACCGAACCCGAGGCCCTGTTCGTCCGGTTCACCTGCAATGCCTGCCACATGATAAACGGCGAAGGCGGAGAGGCCGGTCCCGATCTTTCCAAGATCGGCGCCAGTCGCGATCGTGCCTATCTGCGGCGTGCCATCCTCGACCCCAATGCCGACATCGCAAAGGGCTATGAACCGGACATGATGCCGGCTGACCTGGCCGAACAGATATATGTCTCGGAACTGGAAATCCTCGTCGACTATCTGGTGGGGATGAAATAGCGACATGGCGAAATTCAAGATCCCCAGGTTGCTGCAGGCCGCACTTGTGCTCGCCGGCACCTATTTCGGCTTCATCCTCGTTTTTGACGTCATTCTCGATGCGGTGATCCCCTCCAGCCTGCTTGCCATGTACATGTTCTTCGCCGCTGCCGGCGTCTTCATGGTCTTCACCTATGACGAAGAGCAGACACGTGAACTCGTTGCACCGGTCAAGGCCTTGGTCGAGGATCCCTCCAAGCGCCTCTGGCGCAACGTTATCTTTGTCCTGGTGCCGCTTCTGGCTGGGGCAGGCACTTATCTCAAGATGCAGCCGAGCTTCGAGGCACCGCTGGAACTCAGGACCATCCATCCGGCACCGCCAAGCACCGCGAGGATTTTCGGCAAACGCGTCAATCTTCTGACATTGGAAAACCCGTTTCGAAAGCTTGAGAAGGAGGACCCGGAGAAATTCCGTGAAATGGTCGGCGAAGGCGCGGCCGTCTACATTCGCAACTGCCAGTACTGTCACGGCGACAAGCTCGACGGCAAGGGGCCCTATGCGGCCGGCCTCAACCCGACGCCGCTCAACTTCCAGGACGTCGGCACGATTGCACAGCTTCAGGAATCCTATCTGTTCTGGCGCATTGCCACAGGCGGGCCTGGTTTGCCGAAGGAAGCCGCGCCGTGGATTTCCTCCATGCCGGTCTGGCAGGACTTCCTGGAAGAGGGCGAGATCTGGAAGGTGATCCTGTTCCTCTACGACTATACCGGTCATCGGCCGCGCTCCTGGGAGCATGAATGATGCGGGGGCTGGCATGATGAAAACACTGCTCGCGGCAATCACAGCATTTGTGTTTCTGGGAATTTCGAATGGCGCGACCCTCGCGGCGGCCGGCGATGTGGAAAAAGGCGAAGTGATCTACGCCGAACGCTGCCTGCAATGCCACGGTGAAGAAGGCGATGGCCTGGGTCCTGCAGCCGAACGTCTAAATCCACCACCGCGCGACTTCACCCTCGGCCTTTACAAGATCAAGTCGTCTGCCTTCGATGCCGACCTCCCCAACGACGAGGATCTGTTCCGAATGGTCCGTGACGGCATGCCCGGCACGGCCATGCCCGGCTGGTCCGACCTGTTGTCCGAGCAGGAGATGTGGGATGTCATCGCCTACATCAAGAGTTTCGCCGAACTGGAAGGCGAGCCCGAAGCACAGCTCGACTACGGCACCCAGATCGAATCGTCACCCGAAAGCATCGCAAGGGGCAAGGAACTGTTCAATGCCGATGACCGCTGCTCGGAGTGCCACGGCATTGCCGGCAGGGGCGACGCGGTGAAGAAGCTGAAAAATGACAATGGTGAGCGGACCTGGCCGCGCAACCTGACCAACGCCTGGACATTCCGTGCCAGCAACGACCCAAGGGACATTTTTGCCCGCATCTCCGTCGGGATCCCGACAACACAGATGCCATCCTTCGCCGACCCTAAGAGCAAGAAGAAGCTCACAGTCGAGGAGCGCTGGCACGTTTCCAACTATGTCGCGTCACTGGCAAAGGGCGAAAAGGTCGTGCGGCCGGAAAACACGGTGATCCAGGCAGCGCGCACCGCAAGCGAACTTCCCTCATCGCCCGATGATCCCGCGTGGCAAACGGCGCCGCCGTCCACCTTCTTCCTTGTGCCGCAGATCATTGCCAAGGAGCGCTTTTTCAAACCGGCGAACGACACGGTCACGGTACGCGCGCTCTACAGCGCTGAGAAGATCGCCATTCACCTGGAATGGGACGATCGGACCAAGAGCATACCCGGAGACGAGACGGCAAAGGCAATCGCAGACGAGGAACTCAACGAGGATGCCATCGCGGTGCAATTCCCAGTCACCATCCCGGCCGGCATGGAAAAGCCCTACTTCCTCATGGGTGACGCGGCCAAGCCGGTCAATCTGTGGCGCTGGTCCAGCGGCACGACGGACAAACCTGAGAGCATCGCCATTCTCGATGCCAAGGGCATTGCCGATCAGCAGCCACGCGATGCCAATGACGCCGGTCTGACGGCGAAAGGTAGCTATAAGGCCGGAACTTGGCGGGTGATGATGACTCGTTCATTAAGGACGGAAACCGCGGATAAGGACCTGCAGTTCGAAGAGGGTCGCTTCATTCCCATCGCGTTTTTCGCCTGGGACGGTTCAAACAGCGAGGCCGGCACGCAGCATTCCATGACGACCTGGTATTGGCTGTTGCTGAAACCCGCAACGGGTTCGAGACCACTGTTCTTCGCGATTATCGTTACCCTGGTGGTTGGCGGCGTTCTGGCCTGGTGGGGACGCAGCGCGGCTGCCCGAAACAGGGAAACTGCATCATGACTGATGACCGCAAAGAAACAGCACTCGGCGAAAACCGTGGTGCCGTTGTCAGGCTGTTCGGCGTCATCCTGATCATCCTCGGCACATTGAACACCATGCTCTCCTGGCGGGGCGGATTCGAGGTCGTGCCGTTCCACGCGATGCTGATCGGAACCGGACTGCTGCTGTGTCTGATCGGTTCGATTCTCCGGGGGAACCGCCGGTGACGGGACCAGCGACAGCCTGTTCATGCCCACCAATGGCACCAACTGTCCTGCCGACATCCTCGCCGAATATTGATCTTAATCAAAAATCCAATCTTTCGCGTGTGTTGAACTGGTTCATGCCTGCCCACTTTGTCAAACAGGAGCGAGGACCGAGATCATGTCGCCAAGCATGAGTGCCATGGCCGTCGATGCCACCG
>JAEKFU010000225.1 GCA_016522385.1 Pseudomonadota bacterium | reverse complement strand
TTTATCGGTGCCAACTATCTTCGCGGATCGCGCTTCGGCGATACCCTAACTGGCGATGCCAACAACAATTTCATCCGCGGCTCGGCCGGTGGGGACGCAATCGACGGCGGCGATGGCGACGACCGTATTGAACACACGGACTCACCTAACGGCATCAATGTCGACCTGTCTTTGTCGAGCAGCCAGGTTATCGATGACGGTTATGGGACGAGCGATGATCTGACCAGTATCGAAGATGTGCGCGGTTCCATCTACAACGATACCATCATCGGAGATGGCAATGACAACGAACTCTTCGGGCACTTTGGCAGCGATATTCTCTCGGGCGGCGGCGGCAACGACTTCCTGAAGGGCGGTTTCGGAAATCGAGACGGCCTGTTCGATGGTGATGATGTTCTGGACGGCGGCGCAGGCAATGACACCCTTCAGGGCGGCAGTGGCGCCGATCGGTTTGTCTTCAAGCCCAGCGAAGGCAACGACACCATTAACGATTTACGCCCCTGGGAAGGCGACCTGATCGATGTCAGCGCCTACGGTCTGACCAGCACCGACGACTTTGCTGAATTCTTCTTCGGCGACGGCGATACGTTTATCACGCCGCTGGAAGGAGGCAGCACCATCACCGTCAAAGGCATCGATCTGACCGCAGCGGACGATCCGGACAGCCTGTTCGTCTTTGTTTCCGACACAATAAAGATTACCCAGTTGCAGCCCGGGCCGTTCGACGAAATTTTTGACAGCGCTTTCTACGAGCTGGACAGCAACGGCGAAATTATCGACTTCAACGTGTCGATCGTCCCACCGACCAGTTCAACCTCATTTTCCATCATCAACAATGTCGACTCCAACTCGGACCACCTCACCACCTTCAACGGTACTGGTTTCACCTTTGACAGCGACGGCGTTCCAAATGGCGGGACAGTAACCTCCATCGTCTTTTTCGACGGTGCCGACACAAGCTTGACGGAACTGGGGCGTGCCACGAACTTGAACATTGCCGTGGTCGCTCTGATCAGTGCGCTGGAAAGCGCCCCGTCTGATGATGAAGCAGCACTTGATCAACTGTTTTCCGTTTATCACTTCGACTATACCGGCAGTACCGGCAACGATGACTTTGCTGGCGGCGACAACAACGATCGCCTGGCTGGCGACGACGGTGATGACGTGCTGCGGGGTGAAGGTGGCAGCGATACCTATATCGGTGGCGCAGGCAATGACACCTATATCTGGGATCCCGCCGGCGGCTATGACATTGTCGACGGCGCCGGCGACGACAGTCGTGGCGATATCATCCAGATTGCCGGCAGCAACCATTACGATCTCAACTGGCAGTGGGACGGCGCCAACATGTTCGTTGGTATTGCAGCTGACTCCAACTATTTCTGGCAAGATGTCGGCGGCAATGTCCGCATCAATGATTTCCGGGCGACCGGTGGCAGCGTTGAGTATTTTGAGGCCGACACTCAGTACAATGGGTTCTATTCGGCTGATGCCAGCATCAGTAGGGTCTATCTGACCAGCGGCGTCAACGGTATCGATCAAGGCATCTACACCGAGATTGTTGTCGGCACCCAGAACGCCGACCTCATGACAACCGGAGGTGGTTACCGCGATTACCTGTATGGTGCCGATGGCGATGACACGCTCCTGGGCAACGATGCCGTTCTGTCCGACCTGCGCGGTGGCAGAGGTGATGACTCGCTGCTTGGCGCCGGCAACGTCGACCGGCTCGCCGGCGGTCAAGGCAACGACTTCTTGAGCGGTGGCGGCGGCAATGACGTTGCGCGCTATGATCGTGATGGCGGTAGCGACGGTGTATTTGTCAACCTGTCATCAGCAACCGTTGAACGGGATTTCGAAGGATCGTTAGAAACGCTCGACGCGGGTCAGGCGATCGATACCTGGAACGACCGTGATACGTTGGTATCGGTTGAAAACGTGCGCGGAACCAATCAGGCGGACATCATCATTGGATCGGACGTCGACAACGTCCTAAGGAGCTACGAAGGCAATGACCAGATCGAAGGCGGCGACGGCAATGACCGGCTCATTAGCGGCGTCGGCGCAGATGTCGTGAGCGGTGACGGCGGAGCGGACGACTTCGTCTTCTTGTCCAGCGATCTCGCTGCACAATTCGGAGGTGACACCATCACCGACTTCCTCGTCACCGAAGATCGCGTCGACCTGACGGATCTGCTGCAGGCCAGCGGCTTTGATCCGGCTGTGAACGAGGCCCAGTACATACGGGCATTTGACAATGAGTCCGGCAGTGCCGAACTCCAGGTCGACTTCGATGGCAGCGGCACCGCTGCAAGCTTTGAGACTGTCGCCACGTTGAACAACGTCCCCTTCGGCTCGACCATCACCTATGTCTACAATGGCACTCAGACCGACACCGTGACTGTCTGATCTTCTGCAGATTATTTTTGGAACGCGGTTCGACGTTGTTCGACGATTTGCATCAGGTCCCGCGCCGTCGGATCAGACTGGTTGACCAGTGACTTGAAGTCATCCCAGTCGAGCGCCAAGACAGTGACTTCCGTATCGGCCACCACATCGGCCGAGCGGCGGGTTTCGGTGAGGATACCAATCTCGCCGAATATCTCACCGGGTCCCAGCTTTGCCAGCTCAATCTCCACACCATTTTCGCCGCGATGGATTACGCTCACCTCACCACTCACAACAATGTAGAACAGATCGGATTTTGCACCCTGCTGAATGATGATGTCCCCGGCATCATAGATAAATGTATTCAGCCGCTGTGAAGCTTCTGAGAGCACCGACGTCTTGAGCCGCGGGAACACCTGTGCAAGCCACTCGTTGTAGCGTGGCGCCTCATCCTGACCGGGCCGCCATCCCGCCCGGCACAGTTCACCACTCTGCAACGCCTGAAGCAATCGCAGGGTTTCGCCAACATTACGGCCAATATCAATCTCGTTGATCGACATGTGCCGCAACACACCATCCGGATCAATAATGAACGTGCCGCGCAAGGCGGAACCATCGTCGAGCAGCACACCGAAGGTTTTGCTGATCCGGTGCGACGTGTCGGCTATTACCGGAAAGTTCACCCCATCCAGCGTTTTATCCTGTTCGAACCAGGCATTGTGGCTGAAGTAGCTATCGGTACTCGCGCCAATGACCGTCGCCCCAAGGTCTTCAAAATCCTGCGAGAGGACCGCAAATGCCTGTAGTTCCGTCGGGCATACATAGGTGAAATCACGCGTATAGAAAAACAATACCACCCATTTGCCGCGCAGATCTGACAGTGCCAGATACTTTGGCCCGACCGCGCCTCGTTGCCAGTAGGTTGCTTCGATGTCCGGAACTTGCCGTCCCACTTGTAGAGTCATGCGCTTCTCCCCGAGCGCACGATTGCGTCATATTCGCTCAATATGATCCATGAATCGTCCGCTAACATGCCTATCTCGAGCATGTTCCTGTTAGAAAAGTGCTTCAACTCACCCGGAATATGCTCGAGCCCAACGATAACCATCTTAACGTTACGCCCTGGCGCCGTTAAGTGCGAATTGCCACAACCTCTGAACAGAGTTCCGTTCAGGAAGCACAGCCGCTCGTCAATCGGAGCCGTGTCAAACAGTTGATTGGAGTCCGGGTTTGGTTAAAACCATCCTGAACCATACCCGCCTCACCATGCTCGTTCCCCCGGGCAAAGATTTCGGGACTCGTCTGAAAGACTCGGCATAGGTTGCCGGATCTCGACAAGCCACTGATCACGCTAAACCAAAGGGTTCAACATGACCGAAAAAAACAAACTGTCCTCCGGCGTGCTGGTGCCCGCTCTCACCCCGTTCAAGGCCGACTTGTCGCCGGATGCAAAACGCTTCACCCGCCTTTGCAAACACCTGCTGGCTGAAGGTGTCAATGGACTTGCAGTCTTCGGCACCACTAGCGAGGGTAATTCATTGTCGGTCGCCGAACGCAACCATTTGCTGGATCACCTGGTGGCCGAAGGCGTGCCGGCTGCCAAACTGCTGCCCGGTACGGGTGCATGTGCACTGACCGATGCAGTTGAACTTACCAGCCACGCAATGCGCATCAGCGCCGGCGGCGTGCTGGTATTGCCGCCATTTTACTACAAGAACCAGTCAGACGACGGTTTTTATGCCTATTTCAGCGAAATCATCCAGCGAGTCGCCAACCATCGCCTCAAACTCTACTTATACCACTTCCCACAAATGTCCGCCGCCCCCATCTCGATGGACCTTATTGCCCGGTTGCACAAGGCCTATCCTGAGACCGTTATCGGCCTCAAGGATTCCTCCGGCAACTGGGACGGCACAAAACAGATGATCGCTGAGTTCCCCGATATGGCGATCTTCCCGTCATCAGAGACGCTCCTGCTTGAGGGACTTTGCCTAGGTGCCGCCGGCTGCATCTCCGCCACCGCCAACATCCAGGCCAGCGCCATCGTCAGGTTGATTGATGCACACGGCACGCCTGCCGCCGAACAGATGCATCGTGTCGTATCGTCGGTCAGAAAGACGTTTGAAGTTCATCCAGTGATTGCCGCCCTGAAGGCTGTGATCGCCCACGACACCGGAGATGACGCGTGGCTCAACACGCGACCACCGGTCACGGCTTTGCCCACAGACAGTGCCGAAGCACTGATTGCAGCGCTTGCCTCAATTGAAGGTTATCAACAGATTGGCCTGTGACCCAACATAAAGGGTGACCGTTGCGTTCATGCGCAGGACAAGCCGATCAGACGACATTCCCCAACGTATCGACACCATTGTCGTTAAAAATAACATCCACGGAACTTACAGATACATCGAATGTCGCGACAACTTGCGCATCCGCATTTGTGCCGGTGTTGAAATCGCCACTACCTGATGTGTCGATGACCAGTTCATCGGTAGCATCGTTGTAGTCCACAAAATCGGACAGCGGTCCACCAGAAACGTCGAACAAGGCGGTCAAATCGACAACATCATCGCCCAAGACATAGTCTGTGATGTCATCAACGGCAGACAGATCACTCAAGACAAAAATGTCATTGCCTGATCCACCACTAAGCACATCTGCGCCGGCACCACCATCAATTGTGTCATTGCCCTCCTGGCCATAAATGATATCAGCACCATCTCCGCCATTGATCGTGTCACTTCCATCAGCCCTTGGCGCGCCATTGCCGCCAATTGATTCCGCGGCCAGCTCTTGGGCGTTCCCGTTGATATACTGAATCGTATCGGTACGCGACCAGCCGTCGCCGGGTGTCGGATCAGCTGCACCGTTGCCGTTGCCGGCCTCGAGTTCGGCAAAGACGTCCCACCCGTCGCCCGGATCCATGCCAAGGCCTTCAGCAATGGCGAGATTATCGGTGAACGGCGTATCGCCAAATATAATGTCGCTGCCATCGCCTCCATTGATCACATCATCACCAACAGAAGAGAGCGCATTGAGTGGATTGAGATCTGAAAGCGCTTGGCTTAGCTGCTCAGCGGTCGTAATGCTATCCGATGCGTGCGTCGCTTCGCTGTCGCCAGGAGCTTCGCCTTCGACCTGATCGAGGACCCGGCGTGCCGTGGTGTTGGTTCCCACCGCAATTCCGATCGCCTCAATCGGAAACCCAAGTGGACCGTTCAGAGCAGCAACTTCACTTACATTGTCATCATCATCGGTCCCGTCCGGATCGAAAATGCCAAGAACACTCTCAAGAGCAGCATCTGAATTTGAACCCGGCGGGTTATCGTCTTGATTGTTCGGATCTGTGCTGTTGCCGATCAGAACTGTATTGGGCCTTCCGTCAGAGACAATGATCGTCTGGTTTATGGCACCCGCGGTGTTCAGCGGTCCTGGGGACAGATCGTCTCCATTCGCATTCACCTGGGCAATCCAGTTGATCGCTGACTGCAGTCCGGCTTCATAGTTCGTTCTACCAGCTGCACTTGCGCCATTCACAAAATCGGTGGCAGCCGTAAGGTCTTGCGCTACGCCACCAATGCGGACATCGAAGGTAGCTGTATCACCGGAATTTACATCGTTATCAAAGAAAATTATCCGTACACGGACGTTCTCCGCTTCACTTGTTGACAGATCGGTCAGCGTGTCAATCACCGCCAGCTTTAGCGCATCAAGCCGAGAAATCGTTCCATTTCCAAAGCTGATGCCATCGTCCATGCTTCCAGACTTGTCGAGAATGAGGACAATATTGGCGTCTGTAGCTTCCATTGTGGCCCCGCCAACGTCCCCTATTAGAATATCGTCGCCGGCGGCGCCATTAATAGCACCCACAGTTCCGGAACCAGAAACCGTATCTACAACATGCTCCACCGAGGACTGATCGGTATCACTGACATTCCTGCCAACGACGAGACCGTCGGGTGCAAACTCGAGGTTAATCGTGCTTTGCACCATGTCTCCATCTTCGTCAGTGCCCTTGACGGCGGCTTCAACCATAAATGGATCGATTTCGGCGACAACACCGATTGAAATATCGCCCAAATTGAAAGCATTTCCACCGCCGAACGAAATCTCGAGCGCTTCGAAGGTAGATGTGGAGTTGACTTCATAGAACC
>JAEKFU010000176.1 GCA_016522385.1 Pseudomonadota bacterium | reverse complement strand
CCATGGTTCGTGTTGCGCCCCCGCAGCATGGTAACGTGCAGGGGTAGGAGCACGGCCGGGACATCCCATTAGCGGAAGTCATCGATTGTGTTCGGACAATCGATGCTTCATCGGCGAAACTGGAAATCTCCGCGGACATAGCGTTTTGGGCTCGATTGGTCTAAGCAGACGGCAACGTGCTCACTGAAGGAGACCAGCTTGGCACAAGGGTATTTGTCGGCTCTGCTCAATGGGCTTGGAGAAGCGGTCTTCGTCATTGACGAGAACCGCCGGGTTCTGTTTGCCAATTCGGCGGCCCGAGAGCTCTTTGGCGCCGAGGTACAGGGCCACGATATTGTCCACGCGGTGCGACATCCCGATTGCCTTGAAGCGATCGAAGCGGTTTTGCAGCGGCGCGACAGATCGCAGAGCGTGGTTGCACTCGACACCCCGGTGCGGGCCACCTTCCAGGTCACCGTCGCCAGCCTTGGCACGGACAACGAGGATGGCTCGCGGGCGGTAGTCAGCTTTGTGGACATTTCCCACATTCGTGAGGCTGAGCAGATGCGCAGTGACTTCGTTGCCAATGTCAGCCACGAACTGCGTTCGCCGTTGACGACGCTCGCCGGTTTCATCGAAACCCTCAAAGGTGCAGCGAAGGACGATCGGGCCGCAAGAGATCGGTTTCTCGATCTTATGGAGAGAGAGAGCCAGCGCATGACGCGGCTGATTGCCGATCTGTTGTCTCTGTCCAAGGTGGAAATCAAGGCACGGGTCCGCCCGACCGCCACCACCGATGTCTTGGCGATCATCGAGCGGGTGATTGCGGCGCTTTCGGCCCGTGCCAGACAGGAAGGCAAGGAAATCCGCCTGGAGGCCCCTCGTGGCATCGATCCCGTGCCGGGAGATGAGGATGAACTGACTCAGGTTTTCCAAAACCTCATCGAGAACGCCATCAAATACGGCGCCCCTGACACTGATGTCACCGTTACCGTGACAAAAATGGACCATGCCGCCGGCATTCGTGGACCGGCCCTGGCCGTGGGCGTACGCGACCGCGGACCGGGTATCGCGCCAGAGCATATCCCGCGCCTGACCGAGCGTTTTTATCGGGTCGACACCAGCCGTTCCCGAGACAAGGGCGGCACCGGGCTCGGGCTTGCCATCGTCAAACATATCATCAACCGTCACCGGGGCCGGCTTCAGATTAAAAGTGAGCTTGGGCGCGGCAGCACCTTCACCGTGGCCCTGCCGATACACGCCGAGCCGCCCTAACCCGGGCACAGCCATTCCCTGTCAAACAACTGTTATACAACTGACATAAGCGTTTCATGCACGACCTCTAACTCGCGCTCCAAGGAATGCCAAGAACCAATCAAGGAGGAAGTTTGGCATGTTCAACCAGAGTTCATCACTGGCCGCGTTGACTGTCGGGATTTTCGCGCTCACCGTGGCGACAGACGCGGCGGTTGCTCGGGACCGGATCAGCATTGTCGGCTCATCGACAGTGTTTCCGTTCGCCACCACGGTTGCCGAGCGTTTCGGAAACAACACGGACTTCAAGACCCCGGTGGTCGAGAGTACCGGTTCAGGCGGCGGCTTGAAGTTTTTCTGCGCCGGTGTTGGCGACAACCATCCCGATATCACCAATGGGCATCAAGGACATTGTTGAAGTCAAGATCGGCTATGACGGTATCGTACTGGCGAATTCCCGCAAGACCGATGCTTACAAGCTGACCCTGAAAGACGTCTTCCTGGCGCTCGGCATGGCGAGATCGAAGGCGCATCTTGATGAGATTGTCCACACTTCATTGGAAAAAGCCGGTTTGATCAAGGAGGTGCATGACCGGCTCAGCGAACCGGGCACTGGGCTTTCCGGCGGCCAGCAGCAGCGATTGTGCATCGCCCGCGCAATCGCCGTGGAGCCACATGTGATACTGATGGATGAACCCTGTTCGGCGCTCGATCCGATCGCCACTGCCAAGATCGAAGAGTTGATGGACGAGTTGAAGCGGAAATACACCATCGCAATCGTCACCCACTCCATGCAGCAAGCTGCGCGGGTTTCACAGAAGACCGCCTTTTTCCACCCGGGAGATCTTGTGGAAGCGGGCGAGACCGCCCAGATGTTCACAAATCCAAAAGATGAACGCACGGAAAGCTACATTTCCGGTCGCATCGGATAACGGAGCAAAGCCCATGAAACAGGCGCATATCGTAAAGTCATTCGATGAGGATCTGGCCCACATCGAGAGCATGATCATCGAGATGGGCGGTTTGGTTGAGGCTCAGATCGCGGCCGCCACCGAAGCGCTGTCCCGACACGATAGGGAGCTTGCCGCCAAGGTCGTCAGCACCGACAAGCTTATCGATAGATTGGAGGCGGAACTCGATGATGCGGTTGTGAAGGTCCTGGCATTGCGGCACCCGGTGGCCGAGGACCTGCGTTCGTTGCTGGCGGCCTTCAAGGTGTCGGGCAACCTTGAGAGGATCGGGGATTATGCCAAGAATATCGCCAAACGCACGAAGGTGCTGGTCGAAGAGCCACCGCTTGATGTATCGACCGGCCTGGTTGAACGCATGAGCAAGCTGGTCCAAACGATGGTTAAGGACGTGCTCGATGCCTACGTGGCGCGCGATACGGAGATGGCGCTCGACGTGCGCATGCGGGATGAGGAAGTCGACCAGATGCACAATACGCTGTATCGCGAACTCCTCACTTACATGATGGAAGACCCGCGCAACATCACCCCGTGCATGCATCGTCTTTTCATCGCCAAGAATATCGAACGCATGGGAGACCACGTCACCGGGATCACCGAACAGCTGTGCTATTTGGTCACTGGCGCAATGCCCGACGATGAGCGCCCGAAGGGCGATACGACCAGCTCCATGGCCATAGATCCTAAGGACGCAAAACGACAGAGGCGGCCGTGATGTCGACCGCCAATAGTCCCATCGTGCTGGTCATCGAAGACGAACCCGCACAGCTTGAATTGCTCTCCTACAACTTGAAAAAGGAGCACTTTCGGGTCCTCGAAGCCACCGATGGCGAGGAAGGATTGCTCGTTGCCGATGAGGCGCAACCAGACCTCATCATTCTCGATTGGATGTTGCCGAAGCTGTCCGGCATCGAGGTCTGTCGCCAGCTCAAGCGGCAAAGCCGGACCAAACAGATCCCAGTCATCATGCTGACGGCGCGGGGCGAAGAAGCCGACAGGGTACGCGGTCTCGACACCGGTGCCGACGACTATATGGTCAAGCCCTATTCAGTAAGGGAACTCGTCTCCCGCACCAAAGCCACGTTGAGGCGCACCCGCCCCGGCAGTGTCGGAGAAACCATCTCCTATGGCGACATCACGCTTGATGCGGATCAGCACAAGGTCCACCGCGACGGTGAAGTGCTAAGGCTCGGTCCCACCGAATACCGTCTGCTTTGCACGTTGCTCGAAAGACCGGGCCGGGTGTGGAGCCGCGAGATGCTTTTAGACAGGGTTTGGGGACGCGATGCGGATGTCGACTACCGGACCGTGGATGTCCATATCGGCCGTCTTCGCAAATCCCTCTATAGAAGCGGCCAGCCCGATCCCATCAGAACGGTACGCGGCACCGGCTATTCATTGGACTATGACGTTTGATCTATGCGCCAATCACGCAGCGCCCCACATGACACCAGCTATGTGGCCCTTGAGGAACGGCTTGACATACTGCGCCGGGATCAACCGCACGTCATGGCCGAAGCCTTCCAGCAT
>JAEKFU010000171.1 GCA_016522385.1 Pseudomonadota bacterium | reverse complement strand
AATGTAAGCTGGCGCCTGGCCAAACGGCGCGGTAGCTACAAGATCACCGACGTCAAGGTGCTCGGTTTTTCTCTCACCTTTCTGCAACGCGGCATCTTCTACAGGTTTCTGTCGAAACGAAACGGCGACGTCATTGCCCTGGTGGTCGCTCTCAACAGATAGATCGTTTACCTAGAGCGTTTCATGTTGATTTGGAATCAATTCTGCTTGGGCCGGATTGCGCGCGAGTGCCGTGCGAAGCAAGCAAACCAACTGTCAAGAACCGACAGGCGTATGATTGAAACTCGGCATATCGAGCACGCTGTCTATTCCGCCATAGCTTTCAATGAGCGCGGCCTGGTCGGCAAAGGCCTGGCGGTTTACTTCTTCCGGATCGAGGATTTCCGTTAGCCGGCAATGTAACTCGGCAACCTTTTCTGCAAAACGCGGTTCTTCGCCAAGATCGTTCAGTTCATTCGGGTCATCGTCCATATTGAACAATTGCGGCGGGTAACCGCCGGCGTAGTAAACATATTTCCAGGCGCCCTCACGAATCATGAAAAAGCCGGTCGGACTGCCGCCGTCGTGATATTCCGACAGAACAAATCGATCCGCAGCCGGTGCAGCAATGAAGCTTGTCAAAGAATGGCTTTGCCACAGCTCCTGCGGCCGGCATCCACCGTAACCGGTAAGATGCTCCACCGTTGCGGCAATATCGGTCAGAGTCACCGGTGTGTCATTGATGCTTTCCGGAATACCTGGACCGGACATTATCAGCGGGATTGCCACCGAGTCTTCATACATCACCGATTTTGCCCAAAAACCGTGGTTGCCAAGCATTTCACCATGATCGGAAATATAGACCACTACGGTGTCGCGTGCCGAACCGGAATCCTCCAGCGCCTCCAATACCTGCCGGACGTTGTCATCAACGAAACTGCACAGGCCAAAATAGCCTATCCGGCCGGCTTCCCGAGCATCTTCGTCGAAGTAGTCGTCATAGTTCCAGAACTTCGCCATTTTCTCGATCACCGGATGAAGCAGGCGCTCGGGCTCGCCGCGCCCGATGAGCTCTGGTAGCTTGTGCCCTACATAGAGGTTGTAGAACGCTTCCGGCGCTTGCAGCGGAAAATGCGGACTGACAAAGGAGACAAACAGTGTCCAGGGCTTGTTGCGGATCCTGCGGGGATAGTGCCGCAACCAGCGGCAGGCCTCATCCGTGATCTCGCGATCATAGTCTGTATAGCTGGTATCTCCCGGTCCGATTTCGCGCGCCATTTCCGCCGCCGCCGCAAACTCGGGCAGCGGCGCGCGCACCAGTCCCTGCGGCCAGCCCTTGCCGTTATTGGCCAGATACATCGGCACGATCTCTTCGGAAAACCCATTATCATCCTCGCCCGATCTGAAATGCAGCTTGCCGATTGAAACGACAGCATGATCCTGCTCGCGCAGCCGGTGCATCCAGCTCTCGACCTGGCCGTAGTACGGCTCGGCCGATGACCAGCACCTGTGCTCATGCACCTGCAGGCCAGTCGCCAGGCAGGCCCGCGCCGGAATGCAGATTGGAGACGGCGTATACGCTTTGGTAAATTGCGTACCACGCGCCGCCAGCCGGTCGAGCGTCGGCGTCAACGCAACCGGATGACCATAGCAGCCTAATGCCGAGCGGGCATGCTCATCCGAGCAGATGAGGAGAACGTTGCGGGGCTTCACTGGCGGTAATCCGGTTCTTCCGCGTCGAGGATCGCCTTCAGCTCCTTGAAGTGCTGCTCAGCCATATTGCCGGGATATGACTCCCATTCTCGCGCCGTCTTTTCGGCAATCTCATCGCTCAACACCCTGAGCGGCCTGCCGGTCATGTAGGCGGTGATCAATGTGCGGCAGGCGCGCTCGATGAAGTAGAGATCGTCAAACGCAGCAGCCACTGAATCGCCGACCACCATTACTCCGTGGTTGCCCATTATCATGACGTTCTTGTCGCCGAGCAATTCAGCGCAGCGCTTGCCTTCATCACCCAACGCCAGACCGCCATACCCGTCATCGATCACAGTGCGTTTGTAGAACCGCGCCGTGTTCTGATCGATTGGCGGGATCGTGCTGTCGTCCAGGCTGGCCAGAACCGTGGCGTATTTCGAATGCACATGTAAAACGCACCGCGCCTGCGGACAGTGCCGGTGCACCGAACCGTGCAAACCCCAGGCGGTCGGATCCGGTGCGTCCGGCCGCTCCATCGTCGCGGCGTCATTGGCATCGCACAGAATCAGTTCGCTTGCGCGAACCCGCGAGAAATGCCGCCCGCACGGATTGATCAAAAATTGTGACCCGTCCTCGCTGACCGCCAGGGAAAAGTGATTTGCAACATGCTCATGCATATCAAACCGCGCCGTCCAGCGAAACGCACAGGCAAGGTCGACCCGCTCGTCATAATAGGGTTGATTATGCAAAACCGGAGCTGCGGTACCAACAGACATCACGTGCCCTCCAAAGGAAACGAATATCCCCGAACAATGCCATCTTTGACCATGTTCGACAAACGGCATTTGCACACCCCCAGCGCCGGCGAATTCGGCCCGCTCGGTCACCCAAAAGTGACGTCAGCTTGGCTTGATTGCCGGACCACACGATCCGACACATTAGATATCAGCAAGGCCGAACAATGAGGGGGCAGGTCGATGGTAAGCGCCATTGATCACCTGCTCTGTCACATATCAGATGTGGATGCACCGGAGCACCGAATGGAGGTCGCTTCGACTTTCAGCACCTCTATCGGGCGGGTGATTGCAGCAATAGCTGTCGCTGCAGCTGTCTGTACGCTTGCCACCATCTCCAAGCACGCGAGCGCGCAAGTTCTGCGAAATGCGCCGGCGTATGGGCCTCGTTTCAATTCAAAGGCGCAAGGAGCTCTATATGTCCCGCGCCGGATCCTGGACGATTGTGTTCTCGACCCCGGACGGCGTGTCCTGTATCGGTGCAGCGGGTAATAACTGGGAGACGATGCCGCCTTTGGGCAACGGGCCATCGTTATCCGGACAGATCGGCCGTCACGGGTCTAATCAGTTCGCGTGCTCTGACAACAAATCCTGTATGTCGAGCCGCCGCGTGAACATAGCCAGCTCACCCGCAGCATTGCGCGGCCAGTCCTCTTGCGGCCGGTCCCAATACAGTTCAACACCGTTCTGGTCCGGATCACGCAGATAGAGTGCTTCGCTGACCCCGTGATCACTGGCCCCATCGAGTGCAATGCCGGCATCGATCAGTCGGCGCAGGGCGCAGGCCAGCTCGGCTCGGCTCGGATACAGTATGGCCAGATGAAACAGTCCTGTCGATCCGGCGGGCGGCGGCAACCCGCCCTCGCTTTCCCAGGTATTGAGGCCGATATGATGATGATAACCGCCGGCTGAGATAAACGCCGCCTGTGCGCCGAATCGCTGCATCAGTTCAAAGCCCAGCACACCGCAATAAAAACCCAGCGCTCGGTCCAGGTCGGCCACCTTCAGATGCACATGCCCAATACGCACTTCGGGATTGATGGACTCGTCGCTTGCTGCAGAAGTCATTGCTCAACGGCTCCCAGATGGTCCAACAGTAGACCAGAGACATCACCTTACTGCTTGCGGAAATCCATTCTTGTCAAACCTCCAGTCCTCGAATGCGAACTCATATGGGTGTGCGACCGCCAGATCAAACCGCCAGGCATTGGAGCGGCCGAAGCGGATGGCTTTATGCATCATCGTGAGATCGAGCTGCCAGCCCTCCGTTGATTTCTGGAAGAAGAACGGTGCACAGGCGCGATCCTTTATGCGATAGCGGATCACCGCATGGCCGCCCTGCTTGCGTGCGCTCTCTGCAACGCAGTTCCTGTAGCTCTTTACCACCATGTCCATCTGTGCCGGGGTCATTGTCCACTTGTTCAGCATGGCGCGGGTCGCCGGAGTGTAGATCGTAAGATCTCGCGATCCATTGCGCTGATCCATCGCTTCCAGATACGCCGCAAGTGTTGCCGCCGGCGTGCGGCCTGGCGCCACCGCCGTGCCCTTTTTGGCAACAGCAGCGTGATTGCCTGAAAATTTCGCCACAGCCCCTCCACCTCCACTCTTTGACGGATTGCGCAATGGATCAAGCTCGGCACTTGTCTTGGCTTCCTGAACCCGGGCAACGATCAGCTCCGTGGTTGCCAAGATACCGTCAGCAATTCGGCCCGAGGCAAAAAATGGCACCATCTGCCGCTCTTCGATATATTTGACGAAAGCATCTGTATAGACAGGCTCAAGTGACTGGCTGACTTCCAGCCGGACCAGTTTTTTGGACGACGCAATCACCAACAGCAAGCCGCGTCCCGTTGTTGATCGCATGCCGGCGCTCAGCTCGGCAAACCTGTCAACTGCAAACCGGTTTATGTCGTCCACGTCACTGTCAGAAACCACTCGGTAGTCGATGTCATGATCGTTGAGCAAAAATCGGTGAAACTCGGATACCCGTTCGCCCTGCTCTATCGTGAGCAATCTGGCCTTGTCATCCACCAGCCGAACCGATAGAGGCGCCTTCTGGCCCCACCAGCTCAGACCGATGGTGACACCGACGGCGATGATCAGGCCGGCACTTGCCGTGTTAGTCCAGTTCGAGCGCCGGGGCATTGCGCGCTTCCTCATCGGATCGGAAGTAGGCCTTGCGCTTGAAATTGCTCACCGAAGCAACGAGGCTCCACGGCAGGCTACGCATGGTGCCGTTGAACTCGCCGACAGCTTCGTTGAACCGCATTCGCGCCACGTTGATACGGTTTTCCGTGCCCTCGAGTTGGGCCTGCAGCTGGAGGAACTGGTCGGAAGATTTCAAATCCGGATAGCTCTCCGACACCGCCATCAGATTGGCAATGTTCGACTTCAGCCCTGAGAAGGCATTGAACAATTGCTTCATCAGTTCATCGTCCTCAACCACCGCCTGCCCCTTGCCGAGCAGATCGCTCGTTGCCTCTTGATCCTGGATCAACTCGTCGATTTTGTTGGCGAGTTGCTCGTCCGCCCTTGAGCGCGCGACCGTCACTTCCGTAAGGGTCTCGCGCTCATGCTTGAGATAACGGGTCACGGTCTCCACCAAATTCGGGATCAGGTCAGCGCGGCGTTGGAAGTTGCTTTCAGTCTGTGCCCAGGCCTCAAACACCCGTTCTTCGCGCGCCACCAGCGAATTGTGCATCCATCCCCAAAGCAACAGCGGCACAACCAGCATCAGGCAGATGGCCAGTATGGTCGATAAGGTTCGGTTCATTACACCATGCCCTCCAGGCTGATTGAGCGTTTTGCTGACATCTTGAATGACCTCTGGCGTGCCGCCACCTGTGGCGAGCATCACGATCGCGATTATGGCGGCGGCGGCAGCCAGGGCCAGGAACAAACCTCTCACCCGGGCGACACCCGAATGCGGCACACCGGCTTGCGCCCGCCTGCCGGCAAAACTGTCGCGCAGGATTTGCGCCTGCTTGTCGCTAAGCAGTCCGTCATCTTTCATCTGCTGAATTCGGGCTTCAGGTTCCACCGTTCATCTCCCTGATCTGACGTGCCGCCGCTTCAGGGGCGACTCGTCCGGCCTGAACATCGTCCAGCAAAGATTGCGCCCGCTGATCGTCATCTTCGCGCATCTTGGCCAACGCGGCCATTACTGCCCCCAGCCTCTTGCGAAAGGTCGGATAGCTGATCTGCGATTCGCGCGCCACGTCCTTAAGGTTGCCGCCGGCCAATATCACCTGTTCGACAAGCCGTTGCTGATCGCCGGTCAACCGCGCCAGTCGTGGCGAGGCAAAAACTCCCGACATTGTGACAGCGCAGGCCGGACATCTCAATTCGGTCACCTGAAGCGTATGGTCACACTGCGAACAGCGATTCATTTTCGATCCCAAAATTTCACAATATAAAAAATATTATCATAATTTTTTCAATAACTCAAATATCACGGCCCAAGAATGCGATTTTGCAATATGGTTACGCGTTAACCGGGAATCTTAACCGACAGTTCGAATTTGACCACCTCACGGCACTGCACACTGTTGAAAGTGTCACAAATGGCCGCTAAATCTTTGATATGTCTTATGATCAAAATCCTTTGACCCGTCGCCGCTTCTTAACTGCGGCCTCCAGTTTTGCAGCATTGTGGGCATTTGCGGTTGCTGCCGGGCCTGTTGTGGCTGACACGCGCGCCGAGCAATTTGTAACCAAGGTTGCCAACCAGGCGATCGCTGCGGCCCGCAGTGGCTCGACGTCATCTTTTAGGCGGCTGGTCCAAAGGCATTCGGCTATATCTTCGGTTGCCTTGTTTGCACTTGGCAAATATCGCCGCAAGCTGCCAAGATCACGGCGCCGCGAGTACAATTCGCTGGTAACGAACTTTGTCACGCAGCTATTTGCCGACAACGCCCGCAGCTTTGCCGGTCAGAGCTACGTGGTGAAGAGCTCAAGCGCCCGCAACCGCAAGGACATCATCGTCAAAGGAGTGTTGCTCTTTGCCGGCGGCCGCTCGGCGCGGCTGGAATGGCGCGTCGTGCGCTCCGGCAGCCGCTATCGGATCTTCGATGTCCAGGTCAAAGGTGTCTGGCTAGCCCTCCAGATGCGTCAGGAATTCGTCTCGGTACTTAACAAGTCCGGCGGCGATTTCAATGCCTTGATCCGTTACCTCAAGAGCTGACATCTGTAGCAATGTTCATGATTTGCGAAGCATTTATCGGAGTCAGATCAATTCGCCCGGCTAGAGCACAATTGTTTCAGAGGGAATTATCTGAAACGTGAGTCATCCTCTATCACACTGAAGTGGAACAGGTTTTCTGGTTTGGATGTCTCGATCAACCAGACCTGATCTAGGCACGTGGCGCCGCGAGATGTAGTGGACCAAGCAAGCGTCGCAACATGGCCCATGGACTGATTTGGCTCACCGAAGGCCGGTTCTTCACGCCCACCGGACATCGTTACAATCCTGTTGTGCTCTCTCAGACTAAAGCGTGGATTATGCCTCGCCGGCAGACACGAAAAGCCGGTCAGATCGGTGAGAAATCATGCATAATGCTCCAACTCAACAACAGGCGCCTCCGCTGAGGCAAAGGCAACCGAGCACCAACCTCCACACCATGTCTTTATGAGCGATATCGCATCGCCCACCGCGGCATCCAAATCGCCATGCCCGTTCGACTGGATGGTCAGCACGGCACGATGGGTTTCGCCGCTGACTGGCGAACGATGATCCTGGTACCAATTCCAGCGGCGGCACAAGACTTTTGCCGCATCGGCATAGACCACCTCACCTGCTTTGGGCGGATCTTCTCCGTCCTCTGCCCGGCCCAGCGGAATAAAACTGTCCCCATCGCGCGCATATCGGAAGGTCAGATCGCCCTCGATATGATCCATATCATCCGCTCCTGCCGGAAACACATGGGTGAGCGAGACCGCATTATATGCATCGACAAATGGATTAATCACCGCCAGGGTTCGCCCAGCCAGCGCGTTCTTAACCAACCGCTCGACCGAGCAACGGTAAGATGTCTTCTTGATGCCAAACTGCTTGTAGGCTTGCCGCCACACAGCAACGCCGGGAATCTGCGACAGCTCATGACCTTGCCAGCGCTCACGCGCATCACGGACCCGTCGTTGGATTTCGCGGTCCAGGTCAATCGGACGCTCGGCTGGAATAACCATATCGCGCGCCACAATTGCCGCGACCCGAAACGCAGGAAAATCCATAGCAATCTCAGAAATATCAAGCTTCACAATGCCATCAATGCTATCCGAACAGAAACAATCTCATAACCAACAGCAGCACTAGAAGCCAATGTATTCTGTCCGCCCTCGTGAAATCGTCTTACCGTTCGATCCAGCCGAGACAGCTGACGATGCCCGTCTTGTCTTCATCGGCCATATCGAAAGCCCGTGGCAAACGCGCGATGACTGCCCGAAAAACATGCGCGTTGCCCGCGAGCGCGGTGAGCCAGGTCTCGTTCACGTCCATAAGGACTGGCGAATGGGCTTGTCCGGCCTGGAAGACTACAGTCATGTGGTTCTGCTCTACTGGATGCATCAGGCACGCCGCGACATCATCCTGCAGCAGCCGCGCCATTCGCTTGAACCTTCTGGCACGTTCGCCCTGCGCTCTCCGGTTCGCCCGAACCCCATTGCCCTCGCCGCGGTGCGACTGACCGGCCTTGATGCCGCAAACGGCCTGCTCCAGATCGATGCCATAGACTGCATCGACAGCACACCGTTGATTGACATCAAACCATGGATTGCTAGCGTCGATGATGTGAATGGCTGACCATCTCCGTTATTTGGCGCCAAGTTCTTCTTCCCGATCGTCGCGGCCGGCCCGCGTGTCAAGTCGGTCGCTGGAGACGCCTCAGGAGATCGACCACCACTACCGCGAAAACTGCTTGTACTTGATTCGTCTGGGCATGACCGCATCTTCGCCAAGGCGGCGTTTCTTGTCGGCTTCATATGCCTCGAAATTGCCTTCGAACCATTCCACGTGACTGTTGCCTTCAAATGCCAGTATGTGCGTCGCCAGACGGTCAAGAAACATGCGGTCATGGCTGATCACCACCGCACAGCCGGCAAAGTCCTCCAGCGCTTCTTCCAGCGCCGCCAGTGTTTCAGTATCCAGATCATTGGTCGGCTCATCCAGCAGCAGAACATTGGCGCCGGACTTCAGCATCTTGGCCAGATGCACCCGGTTGCGCTGGCCGCCCGATAAAGACCCGACCTTCTGCTGCTGGTCGCCGCCCCTGAAGTTGAACGCCGATGTGTACGCCCGGCTGTTCATCTCCCGCTTGCCGAGATAGAACACGTCATTCCGGTTGGAAATCTCCTCCCACACGGTCTTGCCTGCATCGAGGGCATCGCGACTCTGGTCGACATAGCCAAGATCAACCGTCTCGCCGATAGTGATAGTGCCGCCATCAGCCTGCTCTTGGCCGGTGAGCATGCGGAACAATGTCGACTTGCCGGCACCGTTCGCACCGATTACACCGACGATACCGCCTGGCGGTAGCTTAAAAGACAGATCGTCGATCAGCAGTTTGTCGCCATAGCCTTTGCTGAGGCCCTCGACATCGATAACCTGGTCGCCTAGCCGCTCGCCCGGCGGAATGATGATCTGCGCTTCATTTGATTTCATCCGCGCGTCGTTCGCCTTGACCAACTCGTCATAGGCCTTGACGCGTGCCTGGCTCTTCGCCTGCCGTGCCCGCGGGCTGGCCGAAATCCATTCGCGCTCACGCTCGATCACCTTCTGGCGTGCCACGTCTTCACGCTGTTCCTGTGCAAAGCGTTTGGCCTTCTGTTCCAGATAGGCCGAATAGTTGCCCTCATATGGAATACCGCGTCCGCGGTCGAGTTCAAGAATCCAACCCGTCACATTATCGAGAAAATAGCGGTCATGGGTGATGATCAGGATAGCACCCGGGTAGGTCCTGAGGTGATGCTCCAGCCAATGCACCGACTCGGCGTCGAGATGGTTAGTCGGCTCATCAAGCAACAACAGATCCGGTTGGCGCAACAGCAGCTGCGTCAGCGCCACCCGACGGCGTTCACCGCCGGACAGGTTCTCAACACCAGCATCGCCCGGCGGACATCTGAGTGCATCTATCGCCTGCTCGACCTGGGCATCGAGATCCCAAAGATTGAGTGCATCGATCTGGTCCTGCAGCTTGGCGCCCTCCTCGGCCGTCTCGTCGCTGTAGTTCATCATCAGCTCGTTATAACGATCGAGGATGGCCTGCTTTCCCGCCACCCCCTCCATCACATTGCCCATGACGTCCTTAGACGGATCGAGCTGTGGTTCCTGCGGCAGATAACCGGAGGTTGCGCCCTCTGCCAGCCAGGCTTCTCCGGTGAATTCCTTATCGAGCCCGGCCATAATGCGAAGCAACGTCGATTTGCCAGCGCCATTCGGCCCGAGCACACCAATCTTGGCATCGGGGTAAAAGGAAAGATTAATATTCTCCAGTACCTTTTTGCCCGAGTAGCTCTTGGAAAGCCCATGCATATGATAAATGAATTGTCGCGCCATCGGCTCGCCTTCAGTAATTCTCTGAATAGAATGGAGTGATGCCAGCCTCATAACCGAAAGCATCGGTCCGCGCAATCTAAAGACGACCGCCAACATACTGGTGCCCGCAGGTGGGAAGTCTGCCCGACAACACATCCGAATCTCAGCATTTTCGCCTCAAATTTTACACACCAGCTCAAGCAAATAGAAACGGCTGTCGGGTAAAAGATATGCGTGCGCATGGACAACTCTGGAGGGCCGCCAAATGGCTGCGCCTACACCGTATGAGCAACTGATCCTCGAGCTGATCAACCGAGCTAGGCTGGATCCGAATGCCGAAGCCGATCGCCTCGGTATTTCGCTCAATGAAGACCTGCCGGCCGGCACTCTCACCGGTGACAGCAAGCAACCGCTTGCTTACAACTCCACGCTCAATAACGCTGCATCCGATCACAGCAACTGGATGCTGGCGAACAACATTTTCTCCCACACCGGCGCCGGCAACTCGGATCCCGGCGATCGAATGGCGGCAGCCGGATATCAATTCACCGGTTCTTGGACATGGGGAGAAAACATCGCCTGGAATGGCACGACAGGCACCCTGAATGTTCTGTCATCAAGTCAACTGGCCCACGACGGCTTGTTCGATAGCGCCGGTCACCGCGTAAACATCTTGAACGACAATTTCAATGAAATCGGTTTGGGTGCCGAAACGGGTCAATTCACCGCATCTTCAGGCATCACATTTAACGCGTTCATGTTGACCCAGAATTTCGCCAAAACAGGCTTCGGCAGCTTTATCACCGGCGTTGCCTATACCGACAGCGATGGCGATGATTTTTACTCCATTGGCGAAGGCCGCGGCGACACGTCGGTCACGTTCGACATCGATGGGTCCAGCATTGGTTCAGCCAGCACATGGACCTCCGGCGGTTATGCCCTCAAGACCACGGCGACCGGCAACGTTGACATCACGTTTTCGGGCGGCGGTCTGCCCGCCGAAGTCACAGTCACGGTCGCTTTTGGTGGTGAGAACGCCAAAGTCGACCTGATCGGCGCAGATCGAGTTGAATCGTCGGTCAGCACAACGCTTGGTCAAAACGCCGCGGATTTAGAGCTGCTCGGCCTTAATGACATCGACGGCACTGGCAACGATCTCAACAACTCCATTGTCGGTAATGCTGGCGACAACGCCATTTCAGGTGCCGGTGGCGATGATATCTTGATCGGCGGGATTGGAGGAGATGTGCTGAACGGCGGTAACGGTGATGATACAGCAAGTTATTCTGGTGCATCCAGCGCCGTTAGGGCCGATCTCCAAACCCCCAATGTCAACAACGGTGATGCAACCGGCGACAACTATACCGATATTGAAAATCTCGCCGGCACGGGC
>JAEKFU010000168.1 GCA_016522385.1 Pseudomonadota bacterium | reverse complement strand
CCAGATAGGACAGCTTGATCAGGAAATGTGAGAACTTCGCATCGAAATCATTGCTGTAGATAGACATCGGGTAACGATGGATGTACTGCCCGGCAAGCATTTCGAAGCGCTCTAGTTTTCCATCGTTACCTGCTCGGGCCATGCCACGCCGCAGGGCGGATTCTTCGATCAATGTGCCCGGCATCAAGAGGCGTGCAAGATCCAGGTAAGTCACCGATTTCTCACGGTCAGAACTGTGGTAAAGTGACGATTTAACCAGCGCCACATGTCCCCCGAGCGACGCGGGCAGCGTCAGCGGGTCTACATCCCGCATCAGCTTCAGCGCTTTGTCATTGCGGCCCCCCGCATAGGCGAGCGCCGCGGCCAGAAGCTTGCGGTTCGGTTCATCGAAGGCTCCAGATCGGTGAACCTTGCGCCCAATCCTTGGATCGCCGCCACTCAGCACGAAGGTGATTGCTGCGCGGCCATTGCGTGGCTCGCTCCAGACCTCTGGATTCGTTTGCGAGAATTGCTCCGCAATATGCTGCAGCAATCTGCGTTGGACTTGATGTGCCTGCACCGAGCCGGTCGCGATGCGATCCTGAACTCTCTGCAGTGTGCGAACCAGCTCATAGGGTTCCGATACCGACGGACCGGACTGCGCCGGCATGGTCCATAGCGCTAGCAGGCAAGCACCAACCAGAAACAATCCAAATTTCATGATTGCTCCTCCATGAGGAGAATCTCGATGCGCCGGTTTTCCGCCGACTCGCGGTCAGCTGTATTTTTTGGATCGCGATCTGCCCGCCCTTCAATTCTGGCGAATCGGCTTTCATCAATTCCGCCGCGCACAAGCATATGATACGCCATGTGTGCCCTTGCGGTCGAAAGTCGCCAGTTATCGTAAGTGTCAGACCGAAAAGGGCGGCTATCGGTATGGCCGCGCACAACGAGGCGGCCAGGCCTTTTCGAAAGCACTGCAGCGATCCGGTCCATAAAACGCACCATCTGTTCATTGGGCCTGGCGGATGCGATGGCAAACATTCCAAAGTCCAAGTCATCGGTAAGGCTGACAACAAGGCCTTCATCGGTTTTCTCCACGCTGAACCTTGGCTGTACGCCAGGCTCCATCGTTTCGGCAACCTGGGCAATCTGCGATTTAACCTGCTCGACAACCTGTTTTTGACGTTCCGCTTCAGTATCCGCCTGCTCCGAGGGCTTCATATCCTCGCCAGCTTGCACCTTGTTCATTGCAGCATCGGCAGGCAGCGGTCCTTTCATTCCGGCATCAACCTCCGCCATATCGGTAGTGGTTTCACTCTCTGCCGGTTTGCTTTCCGGCCTCTGATCTTCGACCATCGTCGCCTTGTCGTTACGTGCCGACGGTCTTTCTGACGACCGCGGCTCGGCTTTCGTCGTTTTTTCGTCCTGCACCGGCTTGTCGGCATCAGCTACAATTTCCGCCATGACACCGTCCGGCAGTTCGATACCCTTCAATGTCGCCTGCGGACTGTCGTGTTCACTTCGGTCAGCTGGTTCGGGCTGTTCCCAGAATTCGGGATCAAATGGATCACGGAACGCCTCCCCTCCACCCAGGCCCAGATCCCCGTCTCTCGGGTCGCCCGGGGCTTGCGCAACGTTGATTTGTTCGGCCTCGCCGGCAATGTCGACAAGCACCGCATAAGGATCCTTGAAAAGCGCCGACTCCGACACATCACCCGCGGCATTTTCCGTGCCATCAGCCTCGCTCGAATCAACCGCCTCTGGCTTCTTGCCGCCGCCCTCTTCTCCACCGGCGCCGGTCTCCTCGGCGGGTGCGTTCATCTTGGTCACGGGATCGTCATTGCGCACTCCCTTTGGTGCGGCCACCGCATCGGTCAGTTTCACCGGGTTGAAGTAGCTAGCAACTTGTGAACGGGTCTCGTCGTTCGATGCATTGATCAGCCACATCACCAGAAAGAACGCCATCATGGCTGTCATGAAATCGGCAAAAGCGATCTTCCATACGCCGCCGTGATGATCGTCGTGATCTCCACCACCGCGTTTGACAATAATGATGGACTGTTCTTTTGCCTCGGCCTCCGCGTCACTCATTAGCCATCTCCGGGCCGTCAGAGAGCCACGCGGCAAGCCGCGTCTCGATCAGCGTGTCGGCTACCTTGATTGAAACATCCGGCGTCGACGCCGCGTGACAACTCACGCTGAAAGGTTTTTCAGACAGCTGTTTGCGAAGCTTCTCGGTCAGATCCGGCGGTCCATGAATTTCCACACCGCAACTGTTTTCCACAACCTCATTCAGAATCTGCACCATATCGGCAATTGCCTGGTTGCGGGCAATTGCAGCGAGCACAGGTCGACAATGAGCATACAATTTTTCAGTCAGGTCTAGCCCAAGTTTTTCAAATTGATCCGTGATTTGTCCGGCGAGCAACTCCGCCTGCTGTTCAACCCATTCGGCCCGTTCCGCGATCAGGCGCTGCCCAAACTCTTCTTGCAACCGGGTCAATTCCTCAGCGTGAGCCGCCACGGCCTCTTCCCTGGCCTGGGCACGAGCCTGCTCAATCGCCTCATCTATCGGGTCATCGGCACGACGCTCGGGCTCAACCATCTGAAGGTTCGGCACAATTTCAGACGAAAGGTCGTCCGGCGTTCCGGTAGTATCTGCCGAAAAGTCGATCAATCGCATGGCTGCAGGAATCGTCTTCATGACGCTGGCGCCGAGCGAGCCCACTGTTTCATAACCGTGACCGCCTGTTGTTCATCAAGCTCAACGATTTGTTGCAGTCGCTTTTGCGGCTTTTGCCGGACCTGGTCGGTCAAATCTTCAACCAGGTTTGGTTCCGCGCCTAGTCCGTCATGGGCCGCCGCCATTTCCGGTTGCACTCCACCGTTTGGTGGGTTCAACGCCGGCACATTCGAGCCGGCGCCCGTCCCCACGGGAACCAGAACACGTGTCGCAGGTCTGAGACCAAACCACACCAGTATGAAAGTCGCGACGAGCACGGTCAGGGCGCTGATGACGCTGCCTGAATGCTTGAGTAACTGAGCACTCATGGCAACTTCGGGCACCGGTTCCAGCATCGAACTGGTTTCAAAGAAATCGACGGACGTGACTTTCAAGCTGTCACCGCGTTTCTTATCGAACCCGGCGGCAGAACCCACGAGCTCGCGGATTTCGTCCAGCTGCGTGTTGACCTGATCTGCACTCGCGCCTTTGCCTAGCAGTTCCGCAATGCGCTTTTGGTTGATCACCAGGGCAATCGCCAGATTTTCGATCAGGTATCCATTGGTCTGTGTGGACACCGTCTTGGAGTTGACTTCATAATTGGTCAACTCCTCGCGGCGTTCGCGCGACTCACTTGATTCATCGCCGTCACCACCCACGGCCTCGGTCTCCGGCAGTTCCTGCTCAACACTGACGCCGGATTGAGCGGACTTGTTTTTTGTTGCACCGTTCTCCTTGACCACCCGCACCGAGCGCTCAACGCGGGAATCGGGATCGAACAACACTTCCTTTATCTGTTTCTTGTCAGCATTCAGCCGCGCCGTGACGCTGACCTGAAAGTTGCCAACGCCCAGAAACGGCGCCAGCGTCTTGCGGATCTTGTCTTGGATTTCCGCACCGATCGTGTTTTCCAGATCGACCATCTTGCGCGGCGCGCCACTCACGATGTCATCGCCGGAGGCAAGCAATGCGCCATCGGTGTTGAGTACCGTTACCCGGTCGATTCTGAGCCCGGGGATCGCAGCGGCAACGAGATGGCGTATGCCCCGCGCTGAGCCGAAACTGTCCCCGGTTGCCGTCCGGATCACCACTGAAGCGGACGGCTGTTGCCTGGCAGAGCGAAACGACCCCGGGTCCGGTAGTACCAGGTGCACACGGGCCGCTTTGACTCCAGACATCAACTGAATGGTCCGCGCAATTTCACCTTCCAATGCCCTGACACGGGTTACTTCCTGCATGAACGATGTCAGCCCGAGTGAACCGAGATTGTCGAACAACTCAAAACCGGCACTGGCGCTGCGCGGCAGGCCCTTTTCGGCCAGCAGCATACGCGCTCTCGCGGTTTGACCTACCTGGACCATGACCGCCTTACCATCCGGGCTGATATCATATTCCACTCCGGCTGCATTGAGAGCCGCACCAATGCGGGTTACATCCTGGGTTTCCAGGCCCGCGTAGAGCGTCTCCTTGCTCGGCCGGCTGAGATACATGCCACTCAGGCCCACGGCGGCGAATACAGTCAGACCGACGATTGCCAGCAACGCCAGACGTCGCGGTCCTAGACTCAACAAACCACTGAATAGACGATCAAACTGCTCGAGGGCCGCCATTGTTTCCTCATTACCGTGTACTTGACATCACGGTTCAATTTTCCACTGATAAGCTTGTCTGAAAGTTGCGTGCCGGACTGGGGCTTCCATCAAAGTGAAAAGCCGCGCCCATTCTTCATCGGGCGCGGCCTGTCAAATGTATGATTTGGTAGTCAGCTTATCTGAACAACGCCAGAATATTCTGGCTCGCACCATTGGCGATGCTCAGTGACTGGATACCGAGCTGTTGTTGCACCTGCAAGGCCTGCAGGCGCGTAGATTCTTCATTCATGTCGGCGTCAACGAGTTGACTGACCCCTCGCTCTACCGCATCCATCAAATTGGACACAAAACTTTGCTGAAGCTCAATGCGCTTGCTTGCAGCGCCAAGATCTGACGCCGCCGTGATGACCAGGCCCAATGCCGTATCGACAGTCTGAACCATTTCTTCAAGGTCGGCCAGATCACCTGCCGAATCGGTCAGCGCCGAGATGTCGAGATTGGTCACGGTATAAACCACGCCACCATTGGTGGTGGTGAATTCGGTATCCAGGATACCGGTGCCGGTAGCATCGGCATCAAACAGTGCGGTCGACGTGATGTCGATACTGATTGTGCCGATCGAAACCATCGTGCCATTCCGGGTGAACGACGAGACAATTGACTTCGTGGTGTTGTAGTCGGGAGCACCGGAATCAACCGACAGGAAGTTTTCACCGTTAAACGAAGCCGTGTCCGCATTGGCGATGAGTTGGTCCTGCAGCTGGGTTATCTCTGCCTGTATTTTGGTCCGGTCGATGCCCGGCTCACGTGCTGCAACCAGCTTGTTCTTGATCTCATCGACTACGTCAATCGTGCTTTCCAACGCTGTGTAAGCAACGTCCACCGCAGCCGCACCAAGACCGAGCGCGTCCTGAACCGTCGATAGCGCGGCGTTGTCAGAGCGCATAGTGGCCGCGATCGAGAAGTATGCGGCGTTGTCCTTGGCTGTTTCGACTCTAAAACCGGTTGAGATACGGTTTTGCGTCTCGAGCAGCTTCATATCGGTCAACTTCAGCGCCTGTAGCGCAGTCATCGCTGCAAAGTTCGTATTGATACTCGCCATGAACCTATGTCCCTTCCGTTTGTTTCAAATAACTCAATGGGACATACCGGATCATCCGATATGGCAGCACGGCATCATGCCATTCGCGTCCCATACTCTTCTTACAAACGCAACAACATGGGGCTCATTCTCCTCCGGCAAGCTTGTGCGAGCATTACGTGATTGTGCGACATGCTTGGCCGGCAGACAGCAAAAAACCGCGCCCGACTTTCATCGGACGCGGCCTGTGGGAACCGTGCTGTCAGCTTTGGATTACCTGAACAGCGACAGAATGCTCTGGCTCTGGGCATTGGCAATGCTCAGTGCCTGAATGCCGAGCTGCTGTTGCACCTGCAAGGCCTGCAGGCGCGTCGACTCTTCGTTCATGTCGGCATCGACCAGCTGGCTGACGCCTCGGTCGATCGCATCCATCAGGTTCGAAACGAAGTTCTGCTGCAGATCGATCCGCTTGCTCGTCGCACCAAGATCGGCGGTGGCCGAAATGACCGAAGCCAGCGCACCGTCGACGGT
>JAEKFU010000080.1 GCA_016522385.1 Pseudomonadota bacterium | reverse complement strand
TCTGAATGCCACTCGGCCGGCGCCGCCCCGAAGCGTTCTTCAACGCGGGCCAGAAACTGGCCGGTGAGCGCGATCTCGGGCAGCAGCAAGAGGACCTGCCTGCCAGCCGCCAGGGCTGCTGCCATAGCTTCGAAATAGACTTCGGTCTTGCCGGATCCGGTGACGCCGTCAAGCAGCGTTACCGAGAAACTTCGCGCAGCAACCGCTTTGCGCAGTTCAGCAGCGGCCTTCTCCTGGGCGGCAGAAAGTCTGACGCGGTCTGCCATGGGGTCCGGTTTGGTGAACGGTAGAAACGGCGGCAATGGCACCGGTTCGAGAGCTCCGAGGTCGGCCAGACCATGCACAACGCTTACGCCGGTACCGGCGATTTCCGCAAGTTCGCGTGGCCGCATCGCCAATCCTTCGCCGGCCGCCTCCAGCACCCTTTGGCGCTGCGTCGTCATGCGGTCGGGTTTGCTGCCGGTGGCGCGAAACGCAACCTTTCGGCGCGGCTCCTCAAAAGCACCGGGCGCTCGCAGGCACATGCGCAGGATCTGCCCGGACGGTTCAAGATAGTAGCCCGCCAGCCAGTCGATGAACCGGCGATGCACCGGGGCCATCGCCGGCACATCATAGCGGGCGGTGATATTGCGCAGCCTGGTTCCGGCAGGTGGTGTGCCGGTCGTCGACCAAACGACGCCGATGACTTGGCGCGGCCCCAGCGGCACCCGAACATAGTCGCCGGGCGCAACATCCATGCCGTCCGGCACGCCATAGGAATAGGTCCTGTCCAGTGCCAGGGGCAGCAGAACCTCGACAATGCGGCTGCTTGCGGAATCACTCGCCATGCGGCAAAGGTGAGCGAAGCGGGCTCGGCAATCAATGGAAGTTTGATCTTTCGGCCATTCAGGTGTAACAGCCTGCCGCGAAGCTGCAATCTCAAGACGGGCTACCTGTGATGAAATTCTTTGCCGATACCGCCGAAACCGAAGAAATCCGCGAACTGGCCGATGTCGGTCTGCTCGATGGGGTGACTACAAATCCATCGCTGGTCGCCAAGTCGGGACGCGATTTCAAGGAGGTGATCAAGGAGATCTGCGGGATCGTCGAGGGCCCGGTGAGCGCGGAGGTCACCGCAACAGATACCAACGGCATGATTAGCGAAGGCAAGCATCTGGCCGAAATCTCCAGCAACGTCACGATAAAGGTGCCCCTGACCTGGGACGGGTTGAAGGCCTGCCGGGCGCTGACCCAGGGCGGCACGATGGTCAATGTCACCCTGTGCTTCAACGCTAACCAGGCCCTTCTGGCGGCCAAGGCCGGCGCGACCTTTGTCTCACCGTTCATTGGCCGGCTCGACGATATTGGTCTGGACGGCATGGAACTGATCGAAGAGATGCGCGAGATCTACGACAATTACGAGCTCAAGACGGAGATACTCGCCGCCTCGATCCGCTCTGCCAATCACGTGAAATATGCCGCCATGGCCGGAGCTGATGTCGCCACGGTACCACCCGCTGTTCTCAAGAGTCTTGTCAAGCACCCGTTGACCGATAAGGGGCTGGACGCTTTCCTGTCCGACTGGAAGAAGACCGGCCAGACGATTATGTAGCGGTTTCACTGATCACATATTTAAGCATTGATAACCGGATCGGCGTACTCATTGTGAGTATGGAGTGCGCTGATGAGTGATAGCTTTGAAACTATGCGATTCTCAGCCGCGGCCGATGCCGGCGCGGAAATCGCCCGCTGGTTCGACTACCTGGAGAGCGAGCGGCGCGTAGCAACCAAGACCGTCGACGCCTACGGCCGCGACATCGCGCAGTTCTGCCGGTTTCTGACCGGGCATCTTGGCGAACCACCCAGTCTGAACCTTCTTGCGTCCCTGAGAGCGGTCGACTTTCGCGGGTTCTTGGCGGCAAGGCGCAATGATGGTGTCGAAAGCCGCACATTGGCGCGCCAGTTGAGCGCGATTCGTTCGCTGTACCGGTTTCTTGAACGGCGAAACGTGCTGACCAACCCAGCGGTTGCAGCCCTCAAAGGACCAAAACTCCCCCATTCGGTGCCCAAACCGCTGGCAGCCGATGCGGCAAAACGCACTGTGACGGATCCGGCCATACCGTCTGCCGCAGAGACACCGCGCTGGGTTGAGGCCCGGGATGCCGCGGTGCTGACGCTGCTCTATGCGTGCGGCTTGCGCATTTCCGAAGCGCTTGGACTCAATCGCCGCGATGCACCGGTTAATGCGACTCAGTCGTCAATGAACATCACCGGCAAGGGCGGAAAGACACGCATGGTGCCGGTCCTGCCGGTGGCGCGGGAGGCGGTCGAGCGCTATCTCGATCTGTGCCCGCATCACCTGACCGCGAACGGACCGCTTTTTGTCGGGGTCCGTGGCGGGCGACTCAATGCGCGCAACATCCAGCTGCTGATGCAACGATTGCGCAGTGGCCTCGGCCTGCCCGATACGGCCACACCGCACGCGCTGAGACACAGCTTTGCCACCCATCTTCTGTCGAACGGCGCAGATCTCAGATCGATCCAAGAACTGCTCGGCCATGCCAGCCTGTCGACCACGCAGATTTACACAGAAGTTGATCGCACCCATTTGCTGGAACAGTATGCAAAGGCCCATCCGCGCGCCCGGGTCTGATCGCCGGTGCCGCCGGCAGGGAGATAGGATTATGCCCGTCAGTTTGCAGCTCAGATATGTGATGGCGATGATGCTTGCGACCGCCGCGGCTTGGTTGTTCGCTCTGCCAATGCATGTAGCAGAGGCGTCGGCCTGCGGCGGGCAGGACCTGATCGGGGATCTTGAAAGCGGACAGCCGGCGGTGTTTCAGCGTATTGGCGACGAGGCTGCAAAAACACCAAATGGCGGGGCTATCCTGTGGCGGATCGAGGCAAGCGGAGACCGCGCGGCATCCTATCTGTTCGGGACAATCCATCTGAGCGACGAGCGTGTTGCCAAGCTCGGTCGATCGCTGCAAACCGCCCTTCAAGAAGTCGATACGGTCGCTCTGGAAATCATCGGTGCAGGCGATCAGCAGGCAATGCAGAAGGCGCTTTTGAAACACCCTGAACTCATCACACTGCCTGGCAAAGACACATTGTGGGCGCATCTGGACGAGGATACCGAACATGGCGTCGTAAAGGCACTTGGTGCACTCGGCATACAACGCAACCAGGCCACTAAACTACAACCGTGGCTGCCGGCTTTGATGTTGTCGGTGTCGGCATGCGAGAACCAGCGGCGAAAGAACGGCCATCTTGTGCTTGACCGCGCCGTCGAGACCTACGCAAAGCGACGCGGCGTGCGACTGGTCGGGCTCGAGACTCCGGTCGAACAGTTCGCGGCGATGAGTTCCATGCCGCTGCAAAGCCAGACGCTGTTCATGAGCGATGCCGCCCGCAATCGCGAGCGGATCGATGATCTCAATGAAACACTGATCCAGCTTTACCTTAACAGGCGGATCACCTGGTTCTTTCCCTTCGCCAGGGAGATGGCCGGCAGCGAGACAAGTGCAGACCGGTCGGCTGCAGAAGCCGGCTTCATGGAAGCCCTCATTAACAAACGGAATGTGAAGATGGCCGAGCGGGCCACGCCACTTGTGGAGACCGGCAAGGCGCTGATCGCAGTTGGTGCGTTACATTTGCCCGGCGAAACGGGCCTGGTTGCGCTGCTCCGCGAGCAGGGGTTTGAGCTAACTCCGATTGAATGAGCTGATTATCTCGGCGCCATCCTGAGGGCCCCGTCGAGCCGAATGCAT
>JAEKFU010000060.1 GCA_016522385.1 Pseudomonadota bacterium | reverse complement strand
CCGTACCGACTGGTCGTCAATTGTGGAACACCGCAATCAGGCGATGATGCCTGGAGCGAAGCGGCACGCCTGACAGCAGCGCACAGCACAGTGTCAATTGGTGAAAAACCAGCCGGCGTGGTGCTCGCCGGCCGCCTGATGCGCAGAATATTTGAAACGCCCGTCATATTGGGTCCACGAACCATCGATGGCCAAGTGACGACCAACGAGCACGGTTCGGTGCTTGATGCTGAGCATGATGGCTATATGCTGCAAATTGGGATAGCGCATCACCGCCGGTTGTTCCTTTCGAGCGACGGCAATAATCTGCGCGGCGAAGACCGCTTCAAAATCGATCTCGACAAGCCCGGTGAAATCACCAGTGTGCCTTTTGCCGCGCGGTTTCACATCCATCCGTCGGTGAAGGCGACATTGTCGCAAGACTCAGCAAGTGTCATGTTGGTGTTGCCGAACAAGACGGGTTGGCGATTCACCGCCAAAGGCGGCCGGGTGAAGCTGGAGGACAGCGTCTATTTGCCAGGTGGCAGCGGGCCGCAGAGGTGCAAACAGATCGTTGTAGAAGGCATTGTTGGCAGACCGGACCGCGTGCGATGGGCGTTTAAGCGCATTGAAAAGCGCAAAGCCCAATCGGGGCTGGCATCCAATTGCATGCCTCAATTGCCCTTATAGCTGTCAATTCCCAAAACATACTAATGCAGCGAACTGTCCCGTTTCACTCGCGCGACGACCATGCTATGCGCTGATCCACAGGGAGATGTTCATGGCGACGAGAATCCGACGCGCACTGTTGTCCGTGTCCGACAAAACCGGACTTGTTGAATTTGCTCTGGCTCTTGCCGGGTACGATGTTGAATTCGTTTCCACAGGTGGCACCGCCAAGACGTTGCGTGATGCTGGACTCGAGGTGACGGATGTGTCCGACGTCACCGGATTTCCGGAGATCATGGAAGGCCGCGTCAAGACCTTACATCCTATGGTTCATGGCGGGTTGTTGGCCAAGCGTGGCAATACGGCTCATGAACAGGCGATGGTTGATCATGCGATCATCGGAATCGATCTGCTAGCGGTCAATCTCTATCCGTTTGAAGAAACGGTGGCCAGTGGGGCCGAATTCACGACCTGCATCGAGAACATCGATATCGGCGGGCCGGCGATGACCCGCGCGGCGGCCAAAAACCATAGAAGTGTCACGGTTGTTACCGATCCGGCGGACTATGCTGGTGTCATTGCTGAATTGAGCCGCAATGACGGTGCAACATCGCCAGAAATGCGAAAGAAATTGGCCGCCAAGGCCTTTGCTCGCACAGCGGCCTATGATGCCGCCGTCAGCACGTGGCTGCTTGCCGAGGCTGGTATCGAAGCGGTGTCTCACCGTGCTTTTGGCGGAAGCCTGAGGCAGACATTGCGTTACGGTGAGAATCCGCATCAATCTGCAGCGTTTTATGTGACAGGCGAGGCCCGGCCCGGTGTTGCAACGGCGCGGCAGGTCCAGGGCAAGGAACTGTCCTATAACAACATCAATGACACCGATGCGGCGTTCGAATGCGTCGCCGAGTTCGACCCGGTCGAAGCTGCGGCCTGCGTTATCGTAAAGCATGCCAATCCGTGTGGTGTTGCGGTTGGCGAGGATTTGGCTGCAGCTTATGAGCTAGCGCTGCGCTGCGATCCGGTCAGTGCGTTCGGTGGCATCATCGCGTTCAACCGGCCACTTGATGGACTAACGGCGCGGAAAGTGGTCGAGCAGTTCACCGAGGTCATTATTGTGCCAGGTGCTGATGCCGAGGCGATCAGCGTAATTGCCGAGAAGAAGAATCTGCGGTTGCTGGTGACCGAGGGCCTGCCCGCCGCCAACGTGTCTGGTCTGGTGGCCAAGACCGTTGCAGGCGGCCTGTTGGTGCAGTCCCGTGACTTCCGGCAAACCGGCTTGAATGATCTCAAAGTGGTTACCAAACGAACGCCCAGTGAAGCTGAATTGCGAGACATGCTGTTTGCGTTCACGGTTGCCAAACATGTCAAGTCGAATGCCGTTGTCTACGCCAAAGATCAGGCGACGGTCGGAATCGGTGCCGGCCAGATGTCTCGGATCGACTCGAGTCGCATTGCGGCACGCAAGTCCGCCGATGCAGCTGAGGCATGCGGTGCCGATAAACCTCTGGCAAAGGACTCTGTGGTGGCCTCTGATGCTTTCTTTCCGTTTGCCGATGGCTTACTGCAAGCTGCTGAAGCCGGCGCAACTGCTGTCATTCAACCGGGAGGATCGATGCGGGATGACGATGTCATCGCTGCAGCAGATGATGCGGGCCTGGCGATGGTCTTTACAGGTACACGTCACTTCCGTCATTGATGCTCTAGTGTAGGACACGGCACCGGCCCGCTCTACCGGCCTTACCGCCCACGGGTGGTACCTCTCGTGTGGTTGGGCCGGTGCCGATGAATTTTTTTGCATAAACAGGAGGCGATTATGCTTGTGACGACGACCCACAGTATCGAAGGCCGGCGCATCGTTGCCTATCAGGGCCTGGTGGCCGGAGAGGCGATTCTTGGTGCAAACTTATTCCGCGATCTGTTCGCATCTGTGCGCGACATTGTCGGGGGGCGATCCGGCGCCTATGAAAAGGTGCTCAACGATGCGCGCGAGACGGCGATCGCTGACATGACCGACAAGGCCGCCGATGTTGGCGGCAATGCGGTTATCGGTGTTGACATCGACTATGAAACCGTTGGTACCAATGGTTCGATGTTGATGGTGACCGCCGCGGGCACCGCCGTGGTGATTGAATAACTCAAACTCTGCAATGAACCAGTTCCGCCCCAGGAGTATTCTGGCATCGTGAGGTTGGATAGAGGCTTGGGCTGGTGCCGACTTGCTTCAGCAGTTGCCCTAGCGCGTCTCGATGGCCAAGTCGCTGAGCTGGCTAGAGGCAACGGCGAGTTTAGCGAGTGTGAAGTTGGTCTCACTCAGCAATTCATCGATGCCGTTCTGTACCCTTGTTAGCGGCGTATTGTGGCGTTCAGACCATTTCTGCCAGGGATCCTGCTTGCCGGACTTGGCCGCCATGGTGCTCGTAACGATGGTCCGTAAAGTCTGTAGGATACCGTCGATCGAGCGATTGACCGCCAGTTTGTCATAATACCGTGAAGTATCGATTTCATCGGATCTGACAATCAATCGATCGATACCAAGACCAATGCCGGTGGCGAAGTAGGTTCTTGCAACGCCAGTGACGTGTTGGCCGGACTGGGTCGCCACCTGTACGATATCGGGCGCACGCAGCAGATAGCGCAGACTGGCGATGGTTTGTGCTGTGCCGGTCGGAACGCCCTGTTTCGTGTACGACGTGACCCGATCCTCGATTCGCGACCAGTTATTGGCCGGCAGGACATCTTTGAGATGACTGGCGACGCCTTCAACGCCTGCACGGTATTGCGTAACCGTTGCGGCAAGACCGCCGGCGAAAGTTTCGTTGCGCAGAAACCAGATGGTGGCCCGTCGCAATATGCGCTGCAGTTGGACATAGAGTTCGACCTGGAGCGCCCCGTCGACCTGGTTGTCGAGCGCATCGATCAGGCCACTGCAATCGGCGATCAAGAACGCGTCGCGTGCGACCGCGTAGGCTTTGGCGATCTGCGCCACGTCGTGACCAGTTTCTTCCTGCAGCCGCAGTATGAAGGTCGGACCGCCACGATTGATCATGCCGTTAGCCAGCATAGTTGCGACGATTTCGCGGCGCAGCCGGTGGCCGGTAATTTCGGCGTCGTATTTCTTATGCATCTTTTGCGGGAAATAGCGAACCAGCTGATCGCTGAAATAGGGATCATCCGGCACATCGCTTTCGAGCAAATTGTCATATAGAACCAGTTTGGCGTAGGCCATCAGCACCGACGTTTCGGGCCTGGTCAAACCCTGATTGTGGGCCAGACGTTCGCTTACAGTTCCATCATCGGGCAGAAATTCAAGCTGGCGATCGAGCAATTCTTTGGATTCGAGGTCGCGCATCAGGCGACACAGATACTCGGCTTCGCGTTCGCCGCGGGCTTCGCACATGCTCAAACACAACGTCTGGAGATAGTTATTCCTGAGCACCAGGTCGGCCACTTCATCGGTCATATCAGCCAGCAGCCGATTGCGCTGCGTTCGCGTTAGCTCGCCTGCCGCTTCAGCTGCGCTGAGGGCGATCTTGATGTTGACTTCTAAGTCGGAAGAATTCACACCGGCCGAATTGTCGACAGCGTCGGTATTGATCCGACCGCCACGGCTGGCGAATTCGATCCTGGCCCGTTGGGTGAGGCCGAGATTGGCACCCTCGCCAATCACCTTTGCGCCAACGTCTGCGGCGGTAATGCGGATGGCATCAGATGCGCGGTCGCCAGCGTCGGCATCAGTTTCACTGCTCGAACGGATATAGGTGCCGATACCGCCGAACCATAAGAGATCGATCTGCATTTTCAGGATTGCACGCAAAAGTTCGTTGGGGGTCGTGGTGGCACCCTTCAGTCCGGTCATGGCGCGGATTTCACTGCTGAGTGGAATTGACTTGAGCTGACGCGAAAACACGCCGCCTCCCTTGCTGATCAGCTTCGGATTATAGTCTTTCCAACTCGATCGGGGCAGTTCGAACAGTCTCTTGCGTTCGGTGAAACTGGTCGCTGGATCCGGTTCGGGATCCAAGAAGATATCGCGGTGATCAAAAGCGGCCAGCAATTTGATCTGCTTTGACAACAACATGCCATTGCCGAAGACATCACCAGACATGTCGCCGACGCCGGCAACGGTGAACGGTGTTGTTTGCACGTCGATATTCATTTCGCGGAAATGCCGTTTGACAGCTTCCCAGCCACCACGCGCGGTAATACCCATTGCCTTGTGGTCATAGCCGGCCGAGCCGCCCGAGGCGAAGGCATCATCGAGCCAGAAGCCATGGTCGATCGCTAGGCCATTAGCGGTATCAGAGAATGTCGCCGTGCCCTTGTCCGCGGCGACGACAAGATAGGGGTCATCTTCATCGAAGCGCACGACGTTATTCGGGCAAACGATCTTGTCTCTGTCGATATTGTCGGTAATCTCCAAAAGGCTCGATATAAACAGCTTATAGGCGCGGGTGCCCTCGGAGAAGACCTCTTCCCGATTGCCGCCGATTGGCAGTTTTCTGGGTACAAAGCCACCCTTGGCGCCGACTGGCACGATTACCGCATTCTTGACGTTCTGTGCTTTGGCCAGTCCGAGTACTTCGGTGCGGAAGTCTTCCGGTCGGTCGGACCAGCGCAGACCGCCGCGGGCAATTCTGCCGCCGCGCAGATGAACGCCTTCAACGTCCGGTGAGTAAACGAAGATCTCAGCAAATGGTTTGGGATCCGGCAGGTCGTCAACATTGCGACTGTTGATTTTGAAGGAGATGGTCGCTGGCAGGCCGCCATCTTCTGTCCGCTGATAGAAGTTCGTTCGGTTTATTGAAGCGATCAGGTTCATGAAGCGTCGGACGATCAGGTCCTCATCAAGACTTGGTACGGATTGCAGGGTGTCGCTGATTTTAGCTTCAATCTTGGCGACCGCCTGCTTGCGCGCGTCGACAGTGCCGCCCTTTAGACCGAACCGGGTATGAAACATCTCGCACAGCACACTGGCGATGCCGCTGTGCTTGACCAGAGTGGTGGCCATATAGTCGGCCGAATAGGCAATTCCGGCTTGGCGGAGATATTTTCCGCAGGCCCGTAGGATGGCGATGTCGCGCCATTCCAGGCCTTCGCGAAGGATCAAAGCATTATAACGGTCGTTCTCGGCAATCCCGTTCCAGACTGCCAGAAAACCCTGTTCCAATTGCTGGCTGCGTTTCTTGATGTCGTGTACACGGTCATCGTCTGCGCGCAGCTGAACTTCGTGAATGTGTATCCGCCGGGTCGCCTGCGTGCCATGTCGGGTCAGCGTGAAGCTGCTCTCAGCGATTGCCTTCAGGCCCATATTCTCCAGAATCGGTAACCGGTCGCTGAGCGGCACGGCGACATCGTAGTGATAAAGCTTGAGTCGCGACACCGCTTCGGGGTCTTCTAGGATGCGGTAGAACTCGACAGAGACATCCGCGCCCTTTTCGAGAGCCTCTATTTCGCGAATATCATATAGCGAGGCCTGTGGTGTGAAGGCTTCCTGATATCCCGGCGAGAACGCATCGCGATACTTGCGTCTGAGACGGCGCGCTTCGTCCGGTGAGAATGTCTCTTCTATGGCATCGGACAACCTGTCGTCCCAGGTCCGAACCAGTTCAGCTACGCTTTGCTCCAGCTTTGTGGGTGACGGTTCGGAAGAAGCATCTCTATCGCGGGCGATATTGAAGTGCACGCGCACAAGAGTGCCTTCGCCAAAATAAGGAGAAAAGCTTGTCACCTTGCCCTCGTAGGCTTTGGCCAGAAGCTCGCCAATTTTCTGGCGGTTATCGGAATTGAACCGGTCGCGGGGAATGTAAACAAATGCCGACACGAACCGGTCGAACTTGTCGCGCCTGACGAACAACCGTGTGCGCGGGCGTTCTTCGAGTCGCATGATGCCGGTTGCCATGGTGGACAATGTGTCAACGTCCACCTGCATAAGTTCGTCTCGCGGAAATGTCTCAAGTACATTCAAAAGACCTTTGCCGGAATGGCTTTCCGGGTTGAGGCCGCTGCGGGCAACCACGCCGGCGATCTTGCGGCGTATCACCGGGATGTCGCGCGGTGATCGGGTGTAGGCGGTCGAGGTAAACAGACCGACTACGCGTAGCTCGCCGCTCAGATTTCCCTCGCTGTCGAAATGCTTGACGCCGACATAGTCCATGGCGACGCGTCGGTGAACGTTGGCTGTGACATCGGATTTGGTGATAAACAGTGGCGCAGGCTGCAGCAGGAATGCCCGGATTTCCGGTGTCATTGTGACCAGTGACTTGCCGCGGCGCAGCACATGCGTATCTGGGTCACGCAAGATGCCCAGACCTGAGCCGTCAACCGCCTTCAGCTCACCTTCTTCTGCGCCGCCTACGAAGCGATAATCTCGGACGCCGAGAAACGTGAAATGATCATCTAACAGCCATTGCAGGAATGCCATTGATTCGGTCAATTCCTCGACCGGCACAGGCGGCGGGTTCTTTTGGTATTCCGCCAAGACGTCCTTGACTCGCGACTGCATGGTGCGCCAGTCCAATACCGATACGCGGACATCGTCGAGGACCGTGCGGACATCGTCGAGCAACCGGTTGCTGTCGGCCTTGCCGGTGATGCGCTCGACATGAATGTGAATCAGGCTTTCGCGCACTGATGATGCGCTGTCGGCTCGGCCGGGAAGAACCTTTTGCAGCTGACCGTTACGGTCGCGTTCAACATTGAGGATCGGATGCAGCGCCAATCTTATTTCGTGCCCGCGCTCGGTCAGCAGACCGAGAATGGAATCGACAAGGAACGGCATATCGTCATTTGCCATTTCAACGATTGACGTGTTGTTCAATTCGCCCCTGTTGCCCGCCGGGTTGCTGAGGCGAATTATTGGACGCCCAGGTTTGCGTTCTTTGATGAACTCAAGGCTGCTTTTGGCCAGCTCGACCAGTTCGTCGGTTTCGAGCGCCGCTAGGTCTTCGGCGACGGCTTCCTCAAAGAGTCTTTGTGTGAGCACTTGCAGATTCGGATCTTTCGATGCCTTTGATGCTTGTGTGGTTGCTTTCTTCAGGAGTGCATTAAGAGTAGTTGTGACTGCCATAATAAGCCCCCACCATCGCGACTAACCAAATCTGTGCAGTCATACTAGGATGAATGAGGCCTGCGGGCTAGTCAGAGGAACGCAGGACCGTGCGCGAAAGTTGCTAACTTTTGCTGACAAGTAAATGAACGATGGACGGGCCCTTACTGCGCGGCGTGATCGGCGCATGACCTACTCGATTTTCGGACGAGTTTAGTTAGGTCTATAATACGCCTAAGTGCAGCAAATCGTGCACATGGATGATGCCGACCGGCTTGTTGCTCTCAACGACGAACAAACTGGTGATTTCGGAACTGTTCATTAATTCCATCGCCGCAGAAGCCAACACGTCCGGCGTAACAGTCTTTGGACCCCTGGTCATGATCTCGCCGGCTGTCATCTTTAGAAGATCTGGCTGCATATGGCGCCGTAGATCACCATCGGTTATGACACCGACGAGATTGCCAGCCGGGTCGACCACGCCCAGACAGCCGAATTTCTTGGCTGTCATGACCAGCAATGCTTCCGACATCACCGTGCCAGGTTCAACCAGCGGCAAGCGATCCGTCCCGTGCATGATTTCGCGTACATGGGCCAGCGCCGCACCAAGACGGCCGCCGGGGTGAAACTTATGATACTCCGCGGCGGTGAAACCGCGATCGTCCAACAAGGCGATTGCCAAGGCATCGCCAAGCGCGATTTGCATTGTCGTCGATGTCGTCGGTGCCAAACCATTCGGGCAAGCCTCGGCGGCTTTCGGCAATTGCAAAACCACATCCGCAGCTTTGCCCAGTGCACTGGTTGAATTTCCGGTTATGGCAATCAGCGGGACAGCGAATCGACGTGAATAGGCAACAACATCCTTAAGCTCGACGGTTTCACCGGAATTGGACAGCATGATCAGGACGTCGTCCGGTGAAATCATACCGAGATCACCGTGGCTGGCTTCAGTCGCGTGAACAAACATTGCCGGGGTGCCTGTTGAGGCGAAAGTGGCCGCGGCCTTGCGGGCAATGTGACCGCTCTTTCCCACACCACAAAAAATGACTCTGCCAGCGGCGTTTCGCAGCAGGTCCATGGCGCCTGCAAAGCTTCGCCCCAGTTCGCCGTCCAGCGCTTCAATCAGGCGTTCGAGCCCGTCTGTCTCGATCTGCAATGCATTTCTTGCCGATTCGATCCAGTTTACTGACCGATCTGCTGTGACTTTGAGACTCTGAGACATGCCGTCACTCTGAATCCATTGGGCCTGATAGCCTGATTCGCGACGATACACAGCTTTTGCAGTACCGGAAAGGCACAAACCCTATACTGTGTGTTAACCATAGACTGGCTACGGTCCACGCGGCGAATTGCACTCGATTTGATTCTCACCGTGACCGGAACCCCACATGCTCCGCGGCGTTCCCATTTGCTTGCTGGGTCTTTGTGTCGTTTTGATGAACGGCGCCAGTCTCGCGCATGCGCAACAGAGCATAGGACTGCGGCCGAGTTTTGCGGATGAGCCCGAAACGAGCATTGATAACAGCATAATAGGCCTTCGTGCGGACGAAGACGGCATTGGCGAGGACTCTAGAGCCGATGGCCTGTCGTCACCAGTTGACGGGACGGTCGTTTCGAGAGATCAGGGATTTGTCGCTACCGCTTTGTTGCCGCCACCGCCGCCCGGCGGCATTCCTGCGGTTGAGGGGTCACCAACGCCTTCGCCCGGACAACCCGAGACCGGCGCGCCAACCGTGGATCCATTTGAACCCTTGGGGCTGCAGCTAGGCGCATTCGTTGCCTATCCAAGTTTGGAGGCCTCCAGCGTTGTCAGCGACAACGTGCAACAAAGCGCGTCGATGAGGGACACCGATATTGGTCTGCGTCTTGCGCCTGAGTTGCGAGTTGAAAGTGACTGGGTCAGACACGCTTTCAGTTTGGATGCCGTGGGCGAGGTCGTCTTTTACAATGAGAATCCCAATTTTGACGAACAGAATGCAATTGTCATCGCCAATTTGCAACTCGATGTGCGTCGCAGCACAACATTGCAGTTGAGGCC
>JAEKFU010000013.1 GCA_016522385.1 Pseudomonadota bacterium | reverse complement strand
GAGGAACAGGAGTAGCCATGTTGGAAATGCTGGCAATCACATTCGATCGCGGGAACGCGGCAGAGCGGACCCTCAGCGATCGTCGGGCGGCACGGAACGATCCCTGGCTGTCCGAGGTGGCCGTTGTCGAGCACGGCGTCGACGGTCGGTACTCGGTGAAAGCCAAGAACCCTGACGTCGATGAGACCAAATCGGGTAAAGGCGCTGCCATCGGTGGCCTCACCGGACTGTTCGTTGGCGCCATCGGAGGGCCGTTCGGCTTACTACTCTGGAGTGGCATCGGGGCTGGGACTGGTGCTGCCATCGGAGAGTCGAGGGAAAGCGCGTTCTTGCCGGTGGTCGAAGAGCTAAAAGCCAAGCTACCTCCCGATTCTTCGTTGCTGGCTTTGATAGGTGAGACGCCAGCGCTCGACGGAATGCAGTCGGCGGTCGACGCCCCTCCAAAGAACGTTCTGCGGCGGACGCTCACGAGTGATCAGGCAAAGGAGCTCGCCAACAGCGCAGCGTGATATCAATCTCGCGCGCTTGAGCTCCGCTCGCTCCGATAGAAGGACGGTCCACGAGGGGTCATATGGCTTGCCACCGATCGCCCTCGCTCAGGTACGGGCAGGCTTCGCAGGGCCATAATACACCGTCGACGTCCATCGACCCGAGTTTGCCAAAATCATCTTAGCCCTAATAGTCGCATCTTGTCGTCCAGGATCTACTTCGAAAGGTACACTGCAATGCCGATAGCAACACAAAAATTCGTCAAGCACACGGCGCCTGAGCCAGACGATGCCGCCTATGCCATCGATGCGGCGAAACCATCGTCAGACTTTCCCTACGAGCACAAATCTGTTCAAGTCAATGACGCCCAAATCGCGTACGTAGATGAAGGAGACGGAGATCCAATTGTCTTTCTTCACGGCGCACCGGAGTCAAGCTATATCTGGCGCAATATAATGCCCTTCTTGCAGCCTCACGGACGAATCATTGCACCAGACCTGATCGGGCACGGCTTGTCCAGTAAGCCCGATGTTGACTACAAATTCCGGGACTACGTCAAATATCTGGATGGATTCTTCGAGGCTCTGGATCTTAAAGGTCTCACCCTAGTTCTCCATGACTGGGGCTCAGTACTAGGGCTTTACTACGCCGCCCGAAATCCGGATAACATTCGAGGCGTAGCGATGATGGAGGCACTCTGTGCCCCCTTTTATCCCATCTTGGACTCACAAGAAGCCGTCAAGCGAAAGGGCAAAGCAGGAGCCGTCAATCACTACAAGCTCTACAAAACGGACGAAGGTTGGGATCTCGCGGTCAACCAGAACCTGTTCATCGAGCAGGTATTGATGCTGCACGCCCATCGCAAGCTGAGCCAGCGCGAGTACGACACATATCGTGATCCTTTCCGCAAAGCTGAGTGGCGCAAACCGCTCTACATGTGGGCCAGAGAAGTTGGACTCGACGGCGACCGGCCGTTCACTGATCAGGCGATGCAAGAGTACAATCAGTGGCTCCTCGACAAGGACATACCGACCCTTGACATCTACGTTTCGCCAGGCGAAGTCAGCGAGGAGTATGACGTACGCTGGCGAGTGGAGCACCTGAAGAATCACGACACCGCGTTCGTGGGCACGGGCCTGCATTTCGTCCAAGAGGACCAGCCTGAAGCGACGGCTCGTGCCATTGCCGACTGGTATCGGCGCAACTTGTCCCCCAATCCCAACGTCTGGCCGACAGACGCCCAACCTTGACCGTCGAAGCAGTGATTGGCTTCTCCCCACCCGGATGAGTAGAGCCGACAATGTAGCGTCGGCGATTCGACCGAGAGGCCGTGCGATAAGCCGTGGCGCTGAGCTCATCACAAGGAGGCTGCCGACATAGCCCGCCGAGTGCTCGCTATAACCGACGAAGCGGCCGCCGCTGTACCCCATGCCCGAACCCGGCGCTGTCATCTAAACGGAACGACGAGGTCGTAACGTCCATCGGAGGAGACCATATGCAGAACCAACGCGCCCGAGCTGGCCCACCTTGCGCATGGACGACCTGGATCCGACTGTTCGCTGGCGTGGCAGTTGCAGCGGTGTTTTTTGCAGCCTGCTCTTCGGACACGAAGGCCACCGTCTCAGACGCAGCGGCGGAGGTCAGTGGCGGCGACGAGCAAGAAGGCGTCGAAGGTGCAGGCGAGGACGCTGGTGAGAGCGAGGGAAGCGAGGGAACCGAGAGCTCGGAGAAACTTCCTGGCTGGGCGTGGGCTCTCCTTGTGGTCGTGGCCGTTGTTGCGGTCGTTGGCCTGATCCTCGGTTTTCAGAACCGTGGCGCTCGCCGGACAGAGGAGGCGGCCGAGGAGGGGTATCGACGAGGGCAGCAGGACTTGTACGGCGGTGGGCGAACCGACCTGTAGCGGACAAGGAGAGAGCAGAAATGGTCACTACATCTGATGGCCCGGCTCGTCGAACCTCGGGTTGGGTCTACTTCGCGGGAGCGATGACGTTGATGCTGGCGTTCTTCAATATCACCTATGGGATCGCGGCGCTGGTGAACGACGAGTGGGCTGTGCTGGCAGAACGAGCGATACTCCTCCTGAATCTCACTGCCCTCGGATGGACGCTCCTCGTCATAGGTGTCATTCAGCTCATCGTCGGCTTCGGGATCATGGCCGGTTCCACCGGGGCCGGCGTCATCGCGATCGTCGGTGCGTTCCTCAATGCCACAGTCAACATGGCCTGGCTTTCGGTTTACCCGGTCTGGTCGTTGCTCATCATCACTCTTGACATCCTGGTCATCTACGGCCTTATTGCCCATGGAGACGAGGTCGCAGTCTGAGACAGGGCCGCCATCACGTGACCACCAACAACACACCGTCCTGGCTAGATGCTGATCCGATCCGGTCGCAAGACGCGAATCACGGTCAGAGCACGACATGACCTTGCAAGCGCCCCAGCAGGTAACGGGAGTCAGACGATACGTGCCAGGCTTGGCGAGCATCTCACAGGGAGTG
>JAEKFU010000727.1 GCA_016522385.1 Pseudomonadota bacterium | reverse complement strand
TGCGACCACGACAACAACGGCGGTTGTGTGCGCCTTGCGCCTCATTGGCGTCGTCAGGATCGCGCTCGCTACGCCCTACTCCGATGCCGTTACAAAGCTGGAGGCCGAGCTCGGCAAGCCGGTGATCTCCTCCAATCAAACGACCTTCGCCGATTGCCTCAGAGTTCTGAAAACTGGTGATTTCCCCGTTGACTACGGCAGCCTGTTCGAGCGCACGTTTGCTGCTTGTGTGGTCAAGGCTGACCCAGCCGGGCGGGCCGGCGAATAAACTTCAGATGCGCAACAGCCGCAGCCAGCGCATGACGTCCAGCAGACTCATCATGGCCGCCGCGACATATGAAAAAGCCGCCGCCTTCAACACCTTGCGCGCCGCCGGGAGATCGCTTTCATCGAGATAATTTCCTTCCTCAAGGATCGGCAAAGCGCGCTTGAAGCTAGCATCCAGTTCAACCGGCAACGTCACGGCATGTGCGATCACGCTTGTCGACATGAAGGCAAGACCGGCTGCAATCTCCAGCAGGACAACGGATGGTGCGCGGGTCAGAATTCCGATCAGTGGAGTCGCAAGCAGAACCCAGCTGCCGATCCGCTGAACAGTGTGCACGAAACTGGCCAGACGCGTGCGCCATTTGAGTGGCGAATAGCCACTGGCGTCCTGCAGAGCATGGGCCACCTCGTGCGTCGCCACTGCGACCGCCGTCAGTGAACGCCCGTCATGATTGGCCGCCGTAAGCCGCACCGCCTTGTAGATCGGATCATAATGATCGCCGCTCGGCGTCACTTCCACTTTGACGTGATCTAAGCCGGCCCGCTCCAGCAAGTGCACTGCCAGTTCACCACCGGTACCCGGCAGGTCGGGCCGATCCTGACCATGTCGCTGCATGGTGTACTTCACCCATTGGCCGGGCAGGAAGATCAGCGCAAGGATGCCGATTGAGATGAGGGCGTAGATCATGCTGCTTTCAGTCAGCTGCTCGGCCGAAATTTATCAACGATGAAACGTTCCAACTGCCTCTTTCGATGTCGAAACAGTCGGTTCAGTTCATGGATGGTAGTTCAGCTCCAATATAAGAACCCAGTTCATCCACAACCATGTCTCGCCGCCTCCGCGAACCGGCGACAATCCTAGACAAAGAACAATACTGCGCAGACGACGTCCTCATCGCTACGAGGTCTCACGACGTCTAAGCAGGCACTTCGCTGATCACCCGTGCGGGATTTCCCGCAACGACAACATTTGCCTCGACGTTTTTGACTACCACTGCACCTGCACCGACAATACTGCCGGGACCCACAACGATATCTGGGCGCAAGACCGCACCCGCCCCAAGCATCGCGCCAGAACAAATTCGGCAATTTGACGGCACTATAGCGCCCGGACCCAACACGGCAAAGCTCTCCATCGCCGAGTGATGGCCAAGACTTGCGCCGCGATTGACCAATGCGTTTGCAGCGATGCTGGTGTGTCCGGCAACGATGGCGCCTGCATTAAGATAAACCCCATCGGCAATGTTAGAACTTTTTGCAACGATCGCTGACGGATCGATGATCGTTGCAAATTCTTTGAAGCCGGCCTCTTCGCCAACATTGCGGGCCCTTTGGCGCACACGTGGTGCATGCGACCCGACCACCGCCGGTGATTTTGCCAGCATCGCCGATATTTCATCATGCTGGAGCACAACCGGCACAGGTGCCACTTCCCACATTGGTGGCCCCATCAACACCGCAGACAATACTTCAATGTTCAAACGCGCCAGCGATTCCAGTACATCCGTCGATAACGGATCCTCTGCACTGAGCAGTACAACCTTGTCTACCTGGAGCAAAATGCCCTCTCTGTTGATAATCTGCATCCAAGCCGCGACTTTGGGCAGCGCGCAAACTGTCATTTCGTCATTGGGACAACATTCATGCCAGATCAAGAGAACCAAAAAAACTACGAATTGGCGTACCGCTATCACCAGAGTCTCGTGGCGTGCGAGCGAATAACGCAGCAAGACCTTTTGGATCACCAGCGTTCTGTAGCCGCGACATTTCTAGAGCACGTCGAACGTCACGCCCCCTTCCATCGGAAACGATTGGCCCCCATCAAAGACGCTGACGGCACCTATTGTTTCGATCGCTGGCATGAGGTGCGTATTATGACCAAACAGGACCTGATCTGTCACCATGACAGCATCCGGTGCCCGGTGGTGCCAGCAGACCACGGCCACATCACTTTTGCCCAGAGCTCTGCAACAACAGGCTCGCCGGTTCGTATTGCCAAAACGCAGTTGACTGATCTTGCAACCGCTTGCGCTGCATATCGACATGCGGAAAATCACGGTGTCGACTGGTCAAGGGATCTGGCCTATATCCGGGCTCTTGCAACCCAGCCACCGACATTCGAGCCTCCTGACCCGGATGGCCGACTGCGTGGCCCACCGTGGCTCGCAGCTGACGACCGCGGCAAGAAGCATTGGCTTCAAATTCACCATCACCCGCAATATCAGTTAGATTGGTTGACCCGGCGTGAACCAATCTACCTCAATACGCTGCCATCAAACGCATTGCGATTGGCGCAAGAAGTCGACAAGCAGGGCAGTACTCCACCTAAGATCGAAGCGATCTACAGTGTCGGGGAGACCGTCGATAGTGATATCCGAGTTCAATGTCGCGAGCATCTCGGCTGCGAGATAATTGATGTATTTGCGACGTCGGAATGTGGCAGCATCGCCACGCAATGCCCAGTTTCAGGCGGCTATCACATATTGTCCGAACTGGCGATCGTGGAAGTTATTGGAGATGATGGAACTGCCTGTGACTATGGCCAGCCCGGCCGCCTGGTGGTCACACCCTTGTTCAATCTGGCAATGCCACTCATTCGCTACCGTCTCGACGATTATGTCTCTCTGTCACCGCCATGCCCTTGCGGCCGGCCGAGTCCGCTGATCGGCACAATTCATGGCCGCCGCGATGGCTTGTTTGCATTCTCGAATGGGACAACCGGTCGTCTCAACATCTCGACAACCGAAATGTCACGCTATCTTGGCGGCTGCCGGTGGCAACTTGTGCAAACTGGCGAAAACACCGCAGAGCTAAGATATATGCAGACACCACGACAAGATACGGTCGACACGGCTGGCGCCATTGACTTTGTACGCCTACACACCGGGAAAGATATCCACGTAACCTGTTGCGAGGTGGCCGCACTCGGCCCATCCTCGGCCGGAAAATATTCATTCGTTTACAGGGAGTTAGAACACTCAATTACATAGATCACGTACATAGATCACGCAGCAGTTGACATTGCATCGTCATGCTGCAGTCAATCATCCAGTGTGATCATGTGAGCGCCGAGCGGGCCGTAGTTTGCCGCCATATACCCGTCGCGCCCCCCAAACGATCGCTTGCGGAAGGGCCTCGAGCACGTCTTGCGCCATCAAGCAGACACAGACCGTATCGCTCCAAACATATCGCAAGCTGTAAAGCGGTAAACCGGTTTGCGACGCGCCCAAACGCCTAATCGCTCGTTACAATCTTCACTCCGGCACCACCACGACGCCGCCATCGAGCGCGTTGCCGCAACTGTCAACATCGCTTGCCGCTAGGCCGTCCAAAATTTTGCCTTCGGCCGCACCGCCACCCGACGCCGGGAAGCGGCCGCCGCACACATTCGACAAGAGGTTCATAATAAGGTTGGCCGGGTCATCTTCGCGATGTCGCCGCTTCAGGCTCTTGTCACCGGCTCCGAAATAGAACCGTACGCCGCCCAGAACCGAAACGAAATCGTCGCTGCCAACCTGGCCTTCCGTGAAAAGCGTGACAGGCAAACCTGAAAAATGCGGCTGCCACTCAACACCCACCACGCCGGTATCGGTGGAAAGGAAATGTCGATATCCTGCGTACAGCCGCACATCATCTGTCGCATAAAATGCCGCGGTTGCGGATGCAAACCAGTCATTACCGCTGAAATCGGCATCTTCATATCCCGCCAGACCCTCGAGAGAAAACTGACCAAAATAGAATTCCGCCTCCCCGCCGATCCGGAATATATCATTGTTGATGATGTCATCGACATTCGAGTACGATCCGAAAACACCGAACAGATAACTGCTAGGATCGCGAGTAAACAGATGCGCGCCAACGCCCCCACCGTCAGCTGGGCCAATTGCACCGTAGGCGCCATCGATTTGCAGTGCCCACATACACCCGAGTGGCAAAGACAATGATGCGGCACCGTGTCCGCGCCCGTTGCTATTCGTAGTCTGGTCTTCGTAATAGCCGCCGGCACCTTCAACCTTGCCATTGAATCCAGAAACTGCACATTCACTGGCATTTTCAAAATTCACATCTGCAGCCCATGCAGGCGTCGTAATGGCAATGGCACATGCCATGCCACTCGCAAACGGAATTAAGTGCTTCATGTGGCTACCCTCGCAAACCGTTCGATTCTTATTCATTGTACTGAAGGTCACGTGAGAAGGTATGTCAATTACGGGACGAACCGCTAGCACCTGAAACTGCCCGAATTCTCTCCAGGCAGACAATAATTTCGGCAGGTGTTGCCTTTGAACAACACGCTCAAAAGTTCTTTTCCACGGTCCAGCTGAAGAATTTCGCCTTGTTAGACGTTTTTAGTAGCAGAGGCGCAAACATCCTTTCCATGCCAATTAGTGAAAAGGTCATAACTACAAATTCAAGCGGGCCAGATAACTTGCCGCACCTGCCAATCGTTGTTGATCTTAACACCAACACTCGCCAAGTTGACATCATGTCCCTCGACTTCACACCCACCGCTGAGCGATTGCGGATGCGGCCGCCGCCGCACATTGGTGACCATATTCGCTGGATCGCGATGGCGGTTAATCGCGCTGAGAAGGTCGAGCGTACTGCCTGGGCAATTCTGCACGCTTTTGAGAGTTATTACTTCGACAGCCGCGCCATACCGCAGCACGCCAAGGCCGCCTTCGAGGACCGCGATGCATCCAAATCGCTTTTTCTCAGCCGGCAACGTCTTACGATCTATTCAGAGAGCATTCGCCAACTTGCCGCCCGGCTAAGGAGAGTGTTCCCTGAACTGGCCTCCAAAGACCAGATCTGGCGCGACATCGAGGGCCACTACATGCCGGTCATCGCCGAGCGCTACGAAAGCGATATTGCTGCAGCCTATATCCATTCATTGCGTCGCATTACCTATGATGATGACAGCTGGCGACCGGTTGAATACGCGCTCGGTTGGCGGCGACCCGAGCTAAAAGGGTCCTTCCCGCATATCCAGCGCCATTTTGCCGGACCGCTGAAGATCGACCCCTCGCTTGTCAGGGAGATCCTTTCGATCCCGGCTTTTACGGCGCCTTTTCGCAGTCTTGACAAGGACGCCGAAGCTGCGAGCCGGCGCATCAACGACGTTCTGAAGATGCGTGCTTCGCCAGCCATCCAGGCAATCAACGTGATTGTCGCCGGTTTCTATCGCAATCGTGGTGCCTATATCGTCGGCCGCATCAGTTTCTCCGACGGTTCCACAGCACCGCTCATCTTCTCGCTGGATAATCGCAACGACGGGATCTTCATCGACGCCGTTTTGCTGAGCGAGTCCGAAGCCCACAACATTTTTTCATCAACCCTGGCCAATTTCCACGTCACCAACACACGCTATCATGAACTGTCGTCTTTCCTGCACTTGCTGATGCCAGGTAGCGCGCTGGGCCTGCACTATTCGACCATCGGATTCAACCATATCGGCAAGGTGGCGGTCATGGACGACCTGCGCCGCGAGTTGACAGCACACGGTGAGGTTCTCGACACGGCAGTCGGTTTTCGCGGCTCCGTCGCCATCGGTTTTTCTGCTCCGTCTTCGGCCTATGTACTTAAAATCGTCCGCGACAAGCCGACGGAACAGTATAAGTGGGGTGCGTTTCCCGGCATTCCCAGCGTACTGGCCAAATATCGCAAGGTGCATGAAATCAACCGCACAGGCTCGATGCTTGACAACATCATCTACCAGAGGATCGATCTTGACCAGTCCTGGTTTAGTGATGAACTGCTTGACGAGCTGTTATCAGCGGCCTGTCAGAATGTCACTCGCCATGGCAACCGGATCGCCTTCCGGCATCTCATTGTCCAGCCAAAAATGGTGCCGCTCAATCTCTATCTCAGAACCGCCACCCGCAGCGAAGCCCACGCCGCCATCATCAATCTCGGTGATTGCATCAAGAACAACGCGGCGGCTAACATCTTCAACCGCGACCTCGATGCCCGCAATTACGGCGTCAGCTATTACGGCAAGATCTACTTGTTCGACTACGACGCCGTCGAATCCCTGACCGACATCAAGATCCGAACTAATCTCGACCGTGTCGAGGGTGAGGAGGACATCCCCGATTGGTTCTTCGAAGACGGCTACGTTTTCCTGCCCGAAGAGATCGATGCCGGCCTGGGCCTGGAAGATCGCGATCTCCTTCGACTGTTTCGCAGCCAGCATGGCGAACTTATGACACCCAACTATTGGCAGCGCATGCAGGATCGGCTTCGCGCCGGCGATGTGCCGCGTATCAGCGTCTATCCGCAAAGCGCACGACTGGATCCCGTCGTTTCGGCAATATGAACAAAATTTAATGCCATCCATGCAACGGAATTGACACAACAACACCATCTAGTCGTTATTAGTACGCAATATCCGGAGACACAAAACTATGCAGAAGCGCACCAGAATCATTCTTGCAGCGACAACTGCCGGCCTCATCGGTCTTGTCGCAGTCGGCAGCGCCATTGCCGATCACAGGTACAAACGACACGGCTGGGGCAGTCATGGTGGCCACTATGGCATGCATCGCGGTGGTTGGGGGCGGCACGGCGGCCGTCATGGCATGCGCCATCGAGCTCGTAATTTCATGAAACGCTATGATGCCGACAGGAACGGCGAGGTCACCCAGCAGGAGATCGACACAAACCGCAACGACTGGCACAAGAAGTTCGATACCGACGGCAACGGCTCGCTTACGATGCAGGAGTTCGAAGCCTTGTGGCTTGAAGCCAAGCGCCGCCAGATGGTTCGGTCATTTCAGCATCTCGACGAGGATGGCAACGGCGCCGTGACCCTGGAGGAATACACCGAACCAATGGCCAGTATCGTTGAACGCATGGATCGCAATGGCGACGGTGTGCTGAGCCGCAAGGACCGGCGCCATCATCGCCACATGCACCGCAGACACCGTCGTGAACATGACGATCATCGACGCGAAGCACCATCGGAAGAGTCAAGCGATCTTTAAGCGTGTTTGATGACAAATTACCCAAGGCGGAAGCCTAATTCAGGTTTCCGCCGTAACTCATTGTAAAAATGAAATAAAACTATATCGTTCGTAAATTTAGAAACGTTCTGTCAAGGAATTTTTATCGAAGCTTTGACATCCTGCCGTTCATCCAAAGTCGAGAGCGGGACATGAGCGTTTCAGACCGAACAATAAGCGCGGACCTTTGCATGGGTGTCGCCCGGGCAGCTCCTCTGCCGCCTATTCCGCGTTATCTCGACACAGTTGCCATAAAACACACCAAAATAGCATCTCAGATCACTGCTCGAACCATCACGACGCTTGAAGGGCTAGACGGACTGAAGCACGAGTGGCGCATACTTGAGGCCGCTGCTGCCAGCAACAACAATTGTTTCCAGAGCTTCGACTGGTGCGATGCTTGGGCCCGTACGCATTGTTCCTCTACCAACATCAAGCCACATATTGTGGCAGTCTACCACGGCAACCGCCTGGCCCTGATCTGGCCCTTGATGATGACCTGTATCGGCCCATTCTGTGTGTTGCGTTGGCTTAGCGATCCGTTCGGTCAATATGGTGATGTCATCGCCAGGCCCGGACATGATCTGGAGACTTATCTGGCGACTGCTTGGCAGGAGATTTGCGAAAATTCCCAAGCGGCAACGGTTAGATTGCGCCATGTCCGCGAGGATGCGGTTACATTCAGTTTCCTCAAGCAACATTGCAGCACTGCCGGGCGGCCCGAGTGTGCCCCTTATCTAGACCTGACGAACTTTGCCAGCGAAGCAGCCTATAACCAACGCTACAACCGCACCCAGCGCCGCCGCCGCAAACGGATTCACAAAGAACTGACGAAATTTGGCGAGATCAAATTCACCCAGCTTACCGGGCCCGGCCATCTCGATGAGATAATTGATCAGATCATATTGCAGAAGAACATTTGGTTGCACCGGCGCGGTCACTTTTCCGAGGCGTTGGCCAGCAGACACTGCGCAGCATTCCTCAAGAATTTGGCCAGCCGAACCGACAGCCCGTTACGGGTCGTCACTTCCGTGCTCACAGCTGGCAAGCGCGCCGTATCTTATGAAATTGGCTTGCGCTTCAACGCGCAGCACATGTGCTTCATCACCGCGCACGACAACCAGTTGACTGATTTTTCGCCCGGCCGGCTGCTTATGGACTTCTCGCAACGACAGGCCCTGCGCGAGGGCCTCGCTGTATTTGATCTGATGGTGCCTGGTGACGACCACAAGCGGTCGTGGAGCAGCGATGCTGTCAAGGTGACCGACTTTTATGTAGCACTCAACGTCAGGGGCAAACTGTTCGGCCACGGTTTCCTGAAGACCGCCAGGCCCATCTTACGCCGGCTCTATCACTCCATGCCGATCAAAATGCGCCGCAGACTGATACCACTGTTCACGCTTGGGGTTGCTTGCCAAAAGCCAAAAAACGCACTCGCCTCCAGCTACAACATACACGCATAGCTCGCATGCATCGCCAATCTGTCAACCCCATGCTATAAGCTGGCAACCCGCATTCACCAGCCGGCAGTGCATTCATGTCATCTTCTATGGTCTCCTTGCATGATGCCAAAGGCTGGCGCCGTCCGGCCGTGTGCCTTGGCATCATGGCAGCCGCCAACGCGCTCGCCTTTGCCACCTGGTCGGCGCTGCTCAATAATTTCGCCATTGCGGATGTCGCTTTTACCGGCCGTGAAATTGGCATTTTGCAGTCGCTGCGCGAGGTTCCCGGCTTCCTGGCCTTTTCCGCCGTATTTTGTCTCTTGTTTATTCGCGAACAGAAATTTGCGTTGCTCGCCCTGCTCTGCATGGGGATCGGCACCGCGGCGACCGGATATTTCCCGACCGAATACGGTTTCTATCTTACGACCATTGTTATGTCGGTCGGCTTTCACTATTTCGAAACCGTCAATCAGTCGCTCACGCTGCAATGGCTGCCCAAGGGACAGGCGCCGCATATTATGGGTCGGCTCTTGGCGGTCGGTTCATTTGCAACGATTGCCGCTTATGCATTGATCTTTCTTGCCTGGAAGTGGCTCGAACTCGATTTCCATCTGGTCTATCTCGCTGGCGGCGGTATTACCATTGCCATGGCACTCGGTGTCTGGTTCACATTCCCGCAATACAAAGAAGAAGTCGTTCAGCACAAGCACCTGGTGCTGCGTGGCCGCTATTGGCTGTATTATGCACTCACGTTCATGTCCGGTGCCCGGCGTCAGATTTTCATCGTTTTTGCCGGTTTCATGATGGTCGAGAAATTTGGCTTCTCGGTTTCCGCAATCACCGCCATGTTCCTGGCCAATGCTGTCTTCAACTTGTTCATTGCGCCCAGGGTTGGTGCGCTCATCGTCAAGTGGGGCGAGCGTCGCGCATTGATCTGCGAATATATCGGCCTGATCGGCGTTTTTGTTGCTTATGCCTTTGTCAGCAATCCGTGGGTCGCCGTTAGCCTCTACCTGATCGACCATGCATTCTTTGCCATGGCCATTGCTCAAAAAACCTACTTCCAGAAGATCGCCGATCCGTCCGACATTGCGCCGACGGCAGGCGTAGCTTTTTCCATCAACCACGTCGCAGCCGTCGCCATCCCGGCGATATTCGGTCTCATTTGGCTGAAGAGCTCAGCGGCCGTATTCTTGATCGGCGCCGCGATGGCTGCCGTGTCACTCGGCCTGTCCATGCTCATTCCGCACGACCCACATCGAGGCAATGAGACCATCCTTGCGTCCGGCGACGGCAAAGTCGCCGTTCCCGCTGAGTAGGCAATACGGCCTGTGAAAATGTAGGGCGCGCCATCACCGCAACCTTAGCTGTCGACATGCGCTAGTCCAATGCGTTGTTCTGTCATTGTAGCATTCCTATCGCTTTGCTATCTGCATATGCGGTGAGTGACGACAGCGGCTCATACATCTGCGTTTGATGTCCCCGGGTTTTGGACGCGCCGGCTACAAGCTGTGCAAATCTGGACATATCAGCCATGCTCCCTGCCGGCTCCGTTTCTGTGGTCTGTCCGCGCAATGGGTCGGCGGCTCAAGTGAACTGGGCCTGGAGCGTGTCAAGGCCCATACAGCTTTTGGTGATCCGGCAATCAAAATCAGACCTTGCCGCTTACCGATGATCCTGCATAGAACATGGCGACAGTTCAAAGCGAGATTACCAGATGCCAACGACAACCGTTCACCGTGCCAACGACCCGCTCCTGCAGCCGTTTCAACTGAAGCACCTGACTCTCAAGAACCGGCTAATGTCGACGTCACATGAACCGAACTATGCCGACAATGGCATGCCGACCGAACGATATCGGCTTTACCATGTCGAAAAGGCCAAGGGCGGTATCGCCCTGACCATGACGGCCGGTTCGGCACTAGTCGCAGCGGACACGCCTGCCGCCTTCGGCAATCTGTATGCCTATAAGGACGAGATCATACCGCATCTGAAGCGCTTGGCAGACGAATGCCATGAGTATGGCTGCGCGGTGATGATTCAGCTCACTCATCTCGGCCGCCGCACCAACTGGAATCACTCCGACTGGTTACCGGTGGTATCACCATCGATGGTGCGTGAACCAGCTCATCGAGCCTTTCCCAAGGTTATGGAGGACTGGGATATCGACCGCATTATCGCCGACTATGCAACAACCGCCGAGCGCATGCAGGCCGCCGGACTAGATGGGATCGAGATTGAATCCTACGGCCATCTGCTGGATGCGTTCTGGTCGCCGGCGACAAATCTGCGCGATGACGAATATGGCGGCTCGCTGGATAACCGGATGCGCTTTTCCCTGCGCGTCTTCAGGGCGATCCGCGAAGCGGTCGGACCGGATTTCATCGTGGGACCGCGCATGGTGTGCGATGAGGACCAGGAAAATGGCCTCACCCGCGAAGAGGGTGTCGAGATTGCCCGCCGGCTGATTGCCACCGGCGACATCGACTTCATCAACGTTATTCGCGGCATCGTCGAGCATGATACACCGCTTTCCCGGGTTATTCCGGTCACTGGCATGCGTTCAGCGCCGCATCTCGAATTTGCCGGCGAAATTCGCGCTGCAACCAAATTTCCAACCTTCCATGCGGCTCGCATAAACGATGTTGCAACAGCCCGTCACGCCGTTGCAGAGGGCAAGCTGGACATGGTCGGCATGACCCGCGCCCATATTGCCGATCCGCATATCATCAACAAGATTACAGCCGGTCGCGAGGACGAAATTCGTCCATGTGTCGGCGCGACCTACTGCCTCGACCGCATCTACGATGGCCACGACACATTGTGCATTCACAATCCGGCCACCAGCCGTGAGGCCACCATGCCGCACATCATTGGCCATAGCGATCATCCTGGTCGCAAGATTGCCATTGTCGGCGCCGGTCCGGCCGGTCTCGAGGCGGCTCGCGTCTGCGCCGAACGCGGTCATCAGGTGACCCTGCTGGAAGCCGCCGACCAGGCCGGCGGCCAGGTTCGTCTCGCCACTCGGGTCAAGCGCCGCGCCGAACTTATCGGCATCATCGATTGGCGAGTCAGTCGATGCGAACGCCTCGGTGTCAATACGCGCTTTAACACCTATGCCGACGCCGAAAGCGTTATTGCACTTGAACCCGACATCATTGTCGTTGCCACCGGCGGCCTGCCCAGCACGGCCACCATTGCCGAAGGCAACGAGCTGGCCACATCCAGCTGGGACATCCTGTCCGGTGATGTTAAACCAGGCGAAGACGTTCTCCTGTTCGACGACAACGGCGCCCATGCCGGCCTCGCGGCAGCCGAACTGATCGCTGGCCGCGCCACCAGTTTCGAATTTGTCACGCCTGAGCGCATGTTTGCCCCAGATATCGGCGGGCTCAACCTGGTGCCCTATATGCAAAAGCTCCACAGCGCTGGCACCACGATCACCACAATGACCCGTGTTCGCGCACTGGTCAGACGGGGCAATAAGATTGCTGTCACCTTATGGAGTCCCTATAGCGAGGCCGACACCACTGAGCGCCTGGTCGATCAGGTCGTCATCGAATATGCCACCAACCCGCTTGATGATCTTTACTTTGAGCTCAAGGAGCAGTCGAGCAACCGCGGCGAAGTCGATTACCAGGCACTGATGCACGGCGAGCCACAAACCATTCGAAGCAATCCGCAGGGCCGCTTCCAGTTGTTCCGCATCGGCGACGCGGTCGCGGCCCGGAACATCCATGCCGCCGTTTATGATGCACTCAGGCTATGCAAAGACTTCTGAGATACCGATGAGCCGCTTTACCGGTCAGAACACACTTGTCATTGGCGGCGCGAACGGCATGGGCCGTGCCTGCGTCCGGCAATTGGCGCGCGAACGTGCCAATGTCTTTATTTTTGACAAGGACGAAGCAGCCACATCCGCCCTGATTGAAGAACTCACAGCTGAAGGACACTGCGTCGCCAGCACAGCAGTCGATATCCTGGATGAAATTCGTTTCACCGCCGCCTTTGAGGCGATGGCTGAGGCCTGTGGCGGCCGCCTAGACACTATGGTGCATATCGCCGGCGCCAGCCGTGGCGGACTGTTGCGCGACCAGACGGCCGAAGACTGGGATTGGCACTACCGAGTCAACCTTCGCTCACATGTCGTCAGCTGCAAACTCGCCAGTCAGTTGATGGTTGAACAGCAGAGTGGCTCCATCGTGATGATGTCCTCGATCTCGGGTTTGCGCGGCGATCCCGGTTGGGCCGCCTATAATGCCACCAAGGCGGCGATCAAGAGCTTCACCGAGAGCCTTGCTTGGGAAGTCGGCCGCAACGGGGTGCGGGTCAACGCGGTCTGCCCCGGCCCGGTTGCAACCGAACGCATGCTTGGTTCGATCAGGCAAGATGGCGGTATGATAGACGAGTATCGCCGCAAGACAGCCCTCGGGCGGCTGATCACACCGGAAGAGGTCATGCAGGCCATCCTCTTCCTCGCCTCCGACGCCGCATCTGCCATCACCGGCGAGGCTCTCACTGTCGATTGCGGACTGAGCGCCCGCACCGGTCAACCGATCCAGCCGAGCATTTTCGACGACACAATTCTGAACTAGAGCGTGTTCGATTAGTTCAGGCCGGAATCTGCCCGGCACAAGCAGCAAATATCTTAGCTGTGGAG